>JAENZU010000551.1 GCA_016841125.1 Melioribacter sp.
ATTTACAAAATCATAGAAAGCAGATAATTAAAGTTTTTACAGATTACAATTTGAACAAGAGGTTCGACTTGTACGAAATGGGTAAAGAGCCTGAACTTAACACAAAAAAATTTGATGCAGAAAAACACACACAAAAGTTGGATGATTTCAAATGGTTCATTTTCCAAAAGGTGAAACCGCCGTCGGAAAAAGTTCTATATTCAGATCAATTTTTAGTTGATGCAATTAAACTGTTCACTTCATTGTACCCGGTTTATTGTTTCTGTATAAGTCCGGATCCTTTGAAAGAACTTGAGCGATTTGAAGAATCAATGGGAATTCCCCTTTAATTTATTTAACTAAAACTCGCCTTATTACACAATCAAATAAAAAATTATTAAATTGTTTGTATGAAAAACAAAAGTCTGCTATTTATATTTAGTTCAGCGTTAGTTTTATTTATTATCAGTTTATCGAGTAATCTTATGGCACAGAATCTAATGTCCATTTCCTTTTATGAAAACCACTACAGGTACAAAGAAACTGCAGTCGATTCAAAAAGAATTGATCATAAAGAACTAACTGAATTTATCCAAAAGATCGCCGGTAATAACAAATTTAGAATTAAGACGGCAGGACACTCACTCGAAGGCAGGGAAATTTATTTAATCTCATTGGGCAGCGGACCGATAAACGTACTTGCCTGGTCTCAAATGCACGGCGATGAATCAACCGCAACAATGGCACTGCTCGATATTTTTAACTTCTTTAATACGGAAGATGAATACGACAGTTTCAAAAACGATTTACTCGAAAGAGTTACTCTTCATTTTATTCCGATGCTGAATCCTGACGGGGCTGAAAAATTTACACGTAGAAACGCTTTGCAGATTGATTTAAACCGTGATGCGCTCAGACTGGAATTTCCCGAATCGAAAATTTTAAAATCAGTTAGAGACAGCATCAATCCAGCGTTCGGATTTAATCTGCACGATCAATCTACTCTTTACACTGCCGGTATTTCTAAAAAATCTGCGACTATTTCGTTTCTTGCCCCGGCTTACAATTATGCTAAAGATATCAATGACGTGAGAACTAATACGATGAAATTGATTGCTTCGATTTACACCGAATTAAGCAATTTCATTCCCGGGCACATTGGAAGATATAATGATGATTTTGAACCGAGAGCTTTCGGGGATAACTTTGTAAAATGGGGAACTAGTTCTGTTTTAATTGAGTCTGGCGGATGGCGCGACGACGTCGAAAAACAATTTATTAGAAGATTAAATTTTACAGCACTGCTCTCGGGTTTTCAATCGATAGCAACTAAAAGCTATGATAAATATGATCTTAAGGACTATACTGCTATTCCCGAAAATGAAAAGATGCTGTTCGATCTATTGCTGCGCAACTTGAGTCTCCAATTCAAAGACCATACATACAAAATTGATGTGGGAATAAACCTTTCCGAAAAATCATACAATGGAAATGAAGGTTATTATTTTCAAAGTACTGTCGAGGATATTGGCGACTTATCTACTTTTTACGGTTATAAAGATATTGACTGCAGCGGCTTAAAGTTGGAAGAGGGTTCTGTTTATGAAAACGGCACCGGAGAAGAGCCGGATGAAAATTTTGCCGTTGATCTATTGAAGAAAGGTTTTGTAGCCGTCAAATTAGAAAATGCTAAGAGAGATCAAAAATTTACAAACCTTCCAATTAACGTAGTTAATAAAAACGGCAAGCAATTTGATTTTAAAATTAACAAGCCTGCAAATTTCATTATTTTAGATGGTGAAAAAATTAGATACAGCGTGATAAACGGTTTTATCTTTGATCATTCGATAAATAAAAATTTAATTTTAAATGGATTGATTATTGACTAAATTCAGTTAAACATTTTAGATTAAATTTTATTATTCAAAAAAAATTAAAGTAATATTAAATATGTTTTCAAAGCCTGCTGAACAAGACCCGGCATTATTGCAAAAGTATAAAGACTTCGAAGTTGAAGCTATTCCGCACATGGATATATTATATAATTTTGCGCTCAAAATGACCGGTGATTCTGATGTAGCTGACGACCTGCTGCAGGAAACATATTTGAGGGCGTTCAGATTCTTTGATAAGTTTGAAAAAGGAACCAACTGTAAAGCGTGGTTGTTCAGAATCTTAAAGAATACATTCATAAATGATTATAGAAAAGAAAGTAAATCTCCCGACAAAGTTGATTACGACGACGTTCAAAATTTCTACGAGAATATAAAATCATCCGAAGTAAAAAGTCCGCACATAGAAGAAGACGCATTTCACAGTCTGCTTGGAGATGAAGTCACTAATGCACTTCAAAATCTTGCGGAAGATTTTCGTACAGTAATTATTCTTAGCGATATCGAAGGCTTTACTTACGAGGAGATCGCTGATTTTGTTGATATTCCGGTTGGTACTGTTAGATCAAGGCTTCACCGGGCACGCAAAATGCTTTTCTCCAATTTATATCAATATGCAGAAGACAAAGGTTATCTTAAAAGAAGTGTATCTTAAAATTAAAAATACTATTAAGCTATGAACGTTCAAGAGAGAATTACCGCTCTAGTTGACGGTGAAATTGTTGATGAGACTGAAATAGCTGAAACTAATAAGCTTCTTTTTTCGGATGACAATCTAAAGTTTGATTATGATGCCCAGATTATTGTAAAGAATCTTTTAAAAGAAAAATTTGCTGATACAAAGACTCCTGATTATCTCGCCGAATCTATTAAATCAAAATTGAAGGCGGAGACTAAAGTACAAAACAAGTATTCAAAAGGATCGTCAT
>JAENZU010000552.1 GCA_016841125.1 Melioribacter sp.
ATGGTAATTTTACAGGCTAATTTGTAATGTTGGTTCTTTTAATATTGGGACTGAGTGGTCAAAATTTTTTTTAACAAATGAGCAATATTAAAATGGAAGAGCCCGATATTCAGAAAGACCGGAAACGCAGAAACACTTATTTTATCATTGTTTTCGGCATAATTGCAATTATTATTTATGTTTTATTTTTTAATGTTATTTCCGATATGTAACGGAAATAGTTTAACGAAAGTTTAAATATGAAAAAGAATAAAGTGTACATAGAAACTTACGGCTGCCAGATGAACTTTGCCGATACCGAGGTTGTGATGGGGATCCTTAAAAACAAAGGTTACCAAATTACAAAAGATGCGGACGACGCAAATGTAATACTGCTTAATACTTGCAGTATCCGCGATAATGCAGAGCAAAGAATTTACGGGAGATTAGGCAACTTAAAAAAGTTGAAAGAAGTTGATTCATCGAAAGTGATTGGCATTTTGGGCTGTATGGCTGAACGATTGCGGAAAGATCTGATTGAAGATAAAAAAATGGTGGATCTTGTTGTGGGTCCCGACGAATACCGCAGACTCCCCGAATTTATTGACGAAGCTTTTGCGGGTGAAAAAGGGATCGGGGTAAAACTTTCACGCACCGAAACTTACGATGATATAATTCCATTTCGTGAAGACGGACTTTCGGCTTGGATCTCCGTTATGCGAGGATGTGATAAATTCTGCACTTTTTGTGTTGTGCCTTATACGCGCGGACGAGAAAGAAGCCGCTCGCTCGAATCGGTTGTTGAAGAAATTGAAACTCTATCCCAAAAGGGATTTAAAGAAGCAACTCTGTTGGGACAAAATGTGAATTCTTATAACGATAATGGACGTGATTTTGCCGATTTGCTTTCCGCCGCTGCTTCCGTGGATACTTCGATCAGAATTCGTTTTACTACTTCGCATCCGCAGGATCTTTCGGACAAACTGCTTTTCACAATTGCCGAACACAGGAATTTATGCAATTATATTCATTTACCTGTTCAGTCAGGCTCAAACAGAATTTTGGAAGGAATGAACCGGACTTACACAATAGAACATTATTTGGATTTGATCGATCGCGCACGCAGAATTATTCCGGGTGTAAGTTTTTCGACAGATATAATTTCCGGTTTCCCAACTGAAACTTATGAAGATCATATTGCAACATTGGATGTAATGCAGAAAGTCCGTTACGATGGAGCTTACATGTTCAAATATTCTCCGCGCGAAGGAACTAAAGCATTCAAAATAATTGATGATGTACCGGAAGATGTTAAAGCAAAAAGGCTTAGTGAGATAATTGATCTTCAGCAGAGGATCTCTTACGAAATAAATCAAGAGATGATCGGCAAATATGAGATACTATTAGTCGAAGGTTTCAGTAGAAAATCCAACGATTTTTTAGCAGGCAGAACCGACACAAATAAGGTGGCGATATTTCCTGCTGCTGAAGGAATCACACGCGGCGATTATGTGAAAATAAAAATTAATAGGGCTACATCCGGCACGCTTTTCGGCAATCTGATCGAATCCGTTGATATTAAAGGAAATCCATTAACGCTTACAGCATGAGAATATTCCGGCTAATATTGATTTTTGCCATAAGCATTTCGGCACAGTCTGTTGACATTACGGAATATTTGAAGAAGATTGAATCGGGTGAAGCAGAGTCTATCAAAAAAGAAATCGAAAGCTTGAAATCGAAACATCCCAATGATGCAAGTGTACTTTATCTCTCAGCACTCCTCACAGAAAACGGCTCTGAGGCTGTAACACTTTATTCAAATATTTATAACACTTATCCCAAAAGCATCTATGCCGATGATGCACTCTTCAACCTTTTCTCATACTATTATTCAATAGGTTTATACAAACGGGCAGACGGATTTCTGTCTTTATTGAAAGAGAAATATCCATCTTCAAGTTTGATTAAATTAGCCGAAGGGGATTATTCGCAATCGGAAAATATATCAGAAGAAGTATCGGAATCCGGTGAACCCGCAAAAGAGGAAACGCAATATAACTTCACAATTCAAGCGGGAGCGTTTTTAAATGTTGAAAATGCAAAAAATTTAAGCACCCAGTTTGAATCCGATGGTTACTTCACAAAAGTATATCAGAAATCAGTGGGGGGCAGCATTTTGAATGTTGTGCTCATCGGTCAGTTCGAAACGGAAAGCGATGCTACACCGGTACTCGATAATATTTCAAAAAAATATAATCTCAAAGGGCGGGTAATACCTCTTAAAGAATAATTAAATTGCTGCATTGTTCAACTGTTAAATTTTTGAAAACGAATACCCTCAAGGTATCCAGGCATTTTTGAACAAGTCTACTTGAGGGTTTTATGCATCAATACCTTCAAAGAAACAAATTCAAAATTTCAGCCCAGATTGTTCATTAGGGAAATTTATCAATAACGTAATAGTAACATAACTTGTTAAATGATAAGTATTTAATCCCTGCTTAGTTTTTCTTGGGCTTAAAAGATTTACTTACAGTTATATTGTATTCAAGCCGTGCCCGAGGCATGTAAACGTTAGAAAATATTAGTCGATTTGTAGAGGCTGTCTTAAAAGGCTTCTTTAGTATTAGCTCACATTTTCAAATGTGGGAATACGAACAAAAAGCGCAACTACTAATAACCGTTTTACTTGTGCGCCTTCGGCGTAACGGTTTATTAAACATTAGAGACAACCTCGACAAATTTGGGATAAACCATTTTCTAATTGACAATATGTCCTATTTTGCATATTATCATTCTTCGATTTTTAAATCAG
>JAENZU010000553.1 GCA_016841125.1 Melioribacter sp.
ATTGGATGTTAGAAATAGTGCAGAGGTTGATTGGGCAATAAATTCATTGCCGGATGAGTGGAAGGAAATTGACATCTTAATAAATAATGCCGGATTGGGAAAAGGACTGAATAAATTTTATGATGATAATCCGGATTATTGGGAAGAGATGATAGACACAAATGTTAAAGGGCTGCTATATATAACCAAAGCAGTATTGCCGGGTATGGTTGAACGTGAAAAGGGACACATAATAAATATCGGCTCAATTGTCGGGCATGAAGCATACCCAACGGGGGCAGTTTACTGTGCAACGAAACACGCAATTGATGCAGTGACTAAATCAATCAGAATGGATGTGGTTGACAAGAATATTCGCGTTAGCACTGTTGATCCCGGAATGGTTGAAACTAATTTTAGTGTAATAAGATTTGACGGTGATGAACAAAGAGCAAAGCAAGTTTACAAAGGCTTAACCCCGCTAACAGGGGATGATATTGCCGATGCTGTATTCTACTGCGCAACTCGACCTCCGCACGTAAATATAAACGAAATGGTAATTATGCCCAGCGCACAAGCTTCTGCTACAATTGCTTTCAGAAAGGAATAAGTTTATTAGCTGCCCTTATTTGCGGGCAGCTAAAAAAATTAAACCATAAACATTGAAATATCGCCGGCGCCTTCCCTTATTATTTCCGGTGTGTCTCCGCTTAGGTCTATAATTGTAGAGGGAGTACCTTCCAGGGCGCCGGATGCCAGCATTAAATCAACTTGCGTGTTAAACACAACCCTTATTTCTTCGGGATTAAATAGAACATCACCCTTACGATTTGTAACACTCGTACTTATTATCGGGTTGCCTAATTCCTTAGCAAGAGTCAATGCAATATTGTGATTCGGAATTCTGATACCCACAGTTTTTCTTTTTGTCCACAATTTTTTAGGCACTTCTTTAGCAGCGGGTAAAACAAATGTGTATGGACCCGGTGTAAGCTTTTTCATTGTTTTGTAAGCGTAATCGGATACTTTAGCGTAAGTTGCGATATCTTTGAAATCAGATATAATAAAACTAAATAATTTTGTCGTCGATTCATTTTTAATAGTATAAATACGCTCCAGCGCATCTCGATTAAAAATATCACACCCGAAACCATAAACTGTATCGGTTGGATAAATAATTACACCCCCTTCGCGCATTACTTCAATTGCTTTATTAATATACCTTAATTGAGGCGTTACCGGATGCAGTTCATAAAATTCCATTTTCAATTCCTTTGCTTTTTTTATCGGTCACATTAATTTTGCGGCTATTTAAGAAAGTTTAAATCTCACAGAAATTAGGTTTGCTTTTAAGCGAGTCGTTTGGTCTGCTATAAGATAAAAGTTGTTTTGTAATTGTCAATAAAAATATTTAAGATTCGAACCAATATTCGTGCATTTAATTAAGACTTACAATTAAAAACTTTGTTTAAATTTAAAAATATTTCGAAGCAGGTAATTCTACTCGGCATGATAAGCTTCTTCACTGATTTTGCAAGTGAAATGCTTTATCCTGTAACCCCATTATTTTTAGCCTCAACTTTAGGCGCTTCAATGTCTTTGATCGGGATTATTGAAGGCGCTGCAGAGGTGACCGCGGGAATTTTAAAAGGCTACTTCGGGGTTCTTTCCGATAGGTTGGGCAAAAGGTCAATATTTGTTGTTTTGGGTTACGGACTTTCATCAATTATAAAACCGATGCCTGGCTTCTTCCCGCACATTTCAACTATTGTAGTTTCGAGAATTACAGACAGGGTAGGTAAAGGAATAAGGACTGCTCCGCGCGATGCTCTGCTTGCGGCAAACTCGAAAAATAATACCGGGGCTGTATTTGGTTTTCACAGGAGTATGGATACTTTTGGCGCAGTTGTCGGACCCCTTGCTGCACTTCTGATATTATATTTTCTTCCCGGTGAATATACATGGGTATTTATACTGGCAGCCTTGCCATCCATGCTTGCAATTGGATTCACTTTTACAATTAAAGATCCGCCGAATGTTGAAAAGGTTACTAAAGAAAAGCATTACAAAGAATTCTGGAAAATTGCTCCGCGGGACTATAAAATTCTGCTCGGTATTATTGTCATATTTTCACTGGCAAATTCGAGTGACGTTTTTTTGATTTTGAAATCGATGGATATTTCCAAATCTGATACTACTGCTATTTTGGGGTATGTATTCTACAATTTTATTTACGCATTTGTATCTTACCCCATTGGTATTGCTGCAGATAAATTTGGCAAAAAAAATATATTCATTACGGGACTTCTAATTTACTCAGCGGTTTATCTAGGTTTTGCTTTTATCGATAAAATTGGATTTATATGGATTCTCTTCGCATTCTACGGTATTTATGCAGCATCAACTGAGGGAGTTGCAAAAGCCTGGGTATCTGATTTAATACCGGATAAGTACAGAGGTTCAGCGATCGGGTTATTGACTATGCTCACAAGTCTTTCAATTATGCTGGGTTCAATCATTGCCGGATTTTTATGGGATAATTTCGGTTCAACTGTTCCTTTTCTTCTTTCTTCTATTGTTTCTCTCTTTGTAGCGCTGGCACTCTTCTTTTATAAACGTAAATAATTTGAGGGTTTAATATTATTACAAATTTATCTTTTTATTTTCCCTTTCTAATTTCTTATTTTGAATCTTTAATATTTTTATAAATGACTACCAACAAAAGAAATATTGCTGTAGTTGCCGTAAGCGGAGGAATGGATAGCTGCGTTACAGCGGCAATTGCCGCGGAAGAATACGAACTAGCTTTCG
>JAENZU010000554.1 GCA_016841125.1 Melioribacter sp.
GTAAACAAACCATATCTACATTATTAATATTTAAGAAATCGGAAGCCCTCAGGTATGAATCGATATCTTTTTCCGCAAGCTCAAATCGAACGCGTGCAGGATATGAGTATCCTGCTTCGGTATCGTTTACCGGTAAAGCAATGCACGAAGTGCCGGAATATTTGGCGGCGACCGCTTCGCACAAATCGGTAGTGAATGTAGCTATACCGCACTGTCTCGGTAAATAATTACCAATAAACGCAATCCGGTTTATGGTGGATATTGCTGCTTTGTGTTTCAAGAAATAAATCCTCTCTATTACCAATAGAACAAACTATTCAGTTTTTGTATTTTGCTCAATAGAGCAAAAGGATGAATAATGAACTACATCCATGGAGCGAGTTGAAGTCTAATATTTTTTAAATCCCAAATAACATCACATTGCCGATGATTATTATGGCATGCTATTATTACTCAATTCACTCTTGTGGTTAGGACAATAAAATCTCTATATGGAATCATATAGGATTTGCCATTGATTTTGACAATCACGTTTGGGATGTCTTCTTTAACGAGAGTAGCAATATCTCCTCTGTTAAATTTGTAGTCCTTATTTAAAGGAACAAAATCATATCTAAATTTTCTTTTCGTTTCCATAATAACTCCTAAAATTGTTAATAAATAACCCGCATATCTATTCAATCGAAAAATATATTATTTAAAGATGTTCTATTTGAGAATAACCCATCGGAATGAACTGCGGTCTGCAATATAGTTTAACGCAAGACCCTACTCTTTAATAAAGAGGGTTTTTAAAATAATTTTATAAATGAATTAAAAGTCCGCTCAATTTTTTTGCGGAAGTCTGAAATAATTTCAATCTCATTTCTTTCCGTCGTCAAAAAGACCTGAGCCGTTTTTTTCATTTTTCTTATCGCGTTTAGCAGCTTTTTTCTCTTTCATTGTTTTGGCAGCCGTCTTCTTTGAATTTTTTTTGGCGTTTTGATCTTTGCTCATGATCTTACTTCCTTTATTGTTGTTTATGATTGTTTAATTTATTCATTTAATCTTTGAGTAATTTTATAAAACCTTGTCACACAGAATTATTAAAAACTGTTGGATATTGTCCTGAAATGAAATCCATAAATTGCAAACAGTATTGCTTGCGAAAAGAGCTTCGGTTTTCTGAAGAGTGTCCAGAAAAATAATTTCCAATAGTATATTCTTTCTTCACCTTTCACACCTAGTTTATATATTGATTTAAACAAAGCAAGTACGTAGTTGGGATTAAGATGAAAAACTTTTTTCTTTTTCGGTTCAAACTCTTTAATAAATTTCATTACCCGTTCATAAAAATATTCAGGAGAATAAATTGTATTTAATATTTCCTTATACCCATTTAAAAGAACTTCTGTATTCATCAGAGGAACAAAGTTGATAGAAAAATCTGTGTTGCTGCCTGTAAAATCTTTCAGCATTCTTCCTTCCTTCAGCAGCCTTCTCTCAAGTTTAGTCCCCCTCGGTGCATTGAGCAATCCGACCATAGCAGTTACAATGCCGCTTTGCTGAATAAAATTTGTAAGCTCTTCAAATATTTTCGGGGGGTCGCTATCAAACCCGACAATAAAACCTCCCTGAACTTCTAGACCGGCATTTTGAATTTTCTTAACGCTTGCAACAAGATCCCGATTGGTATTCTGCGGTTTATTGCATTCTATCAAACTTTCTTCGTTGGGAGATTCGATACCGATAAAAACTGCCTCAAAACCTGCTCTAACCATTTGATACATCAGTTCATCATCATCGGCAAGATTAATAGATGCTTCAGTATTTAGGTAAAAGGGATTTTTCCTTTCCACCATCCATTGTGAAATTGCCGGAAGGATCACCTTTTTTAATTTAGCTTTGTTCCCGATAAAATTATCATCAACGAAAAACACCGGTCCCTTCCATCCGGCAAAATATAATGAATCTAATTCGGCAATAACTTGTTCTTTGGTCTTTGTGCGAGGTTTTCTCCCGTAAAGAACAGTGATATCGCAAAAGTTGCAGTCGAACGGGCAGCCGCGTGAGTATTGAAGATTCATCGAGGTGTAATCGTTCATAGAAACAAGTTCCCAAAGCGGCAGCGGAGTTATTGTAATATCCGCCCAATTTTCCGAAGTATATTTGTGCTTGGGTTCTCCTGTGTTGATATCATTTAGAAATTGCGGAAGAGTAATTTCAGCTTCGTTAAGAACCAGGTGATCTACTTTATCAAATTTATCAGGATTACTTGTAAACAATGGTCCGCCTGCTACAATTTTTGTGTTCAATTTATTGCACCTTTCAATCACTTGAACAGCCGATTCGCCTTGAATTGACATAGCACTGATGAACACATAATCAGCCCAAATAATATCTTCATCCTTCAGATCCTTTGCATTCATATCTATTAATTTTTTGCTCCACTCTATCGGAAGAATGGATGCTACAGTAAGTAAACCCAATGGAGGGAAACTTGCTTTTTTCGATACGAATCTCAAAGCATGTTTAAAGCTCCAAAATGTATCGGGATAAATAGGATAAACCAAAAGTACATTCATTATATTCTCTTAAAATTTTAGTTAATATCAAACTGCGATCCGCTCAACATTAGACTTCAAGTAAGCGTTTTGATCATGATATATTGCACCATCGGGAAGATAATCCCACAAAGGACCAAGTTCCTTTTTAATAATATTGTGATAAAATTGCGGAAGCTTGTCGGTTTCCTGTTCGAAGTAATCCCGGAACATTTTATCATTATTAAGCTGATTTAATATTTGCT
>JAENZU010000555.1 GCA_016841125.1 Melioribacter sp.
CACTCAGCATTAGAGAAGCAAATAATGACACACTTGGATTGAGCGCTTCACTTAACAATATCGGTGTGGTTTACGAAACTTCTGAAAATTATGAAAAAGCATTAGAATTCTATCTGAAGGCATTAGAGAATAAAAAACTTATCGGCAATAAGTACTCAATTGCCATTTCATTAAATAATATTGGTTTATCATTAAGAAAACTTGGTGAGTTCGATAAAGCACTCGGTTATCATCTTGAAGCTCTCAAATTAAATCTTGAATTAAACAACAAAGTTGGTTTATCCTTAACATATAGTAATCTTGGGCTTATCTATAAGGAATCGGGCAAACTGGATGAGGCACTGGAGTATACTAAAAAATCTCTTGAACTAAGAGAAGAGTTGCAGGATAAGCAGGGAATTTCTATTCAGCGGCTTATTCTCGGTACACTTTACCGTGAATTAGGTGAGTACTCAAATGCCGGAGAAGAACATGCTAAGTCTATTGAAATTGCGAAGAACATGAAATTTAAGCCGATCCTAAAAGACAACTATTTTGAGCTGGCTTTATTGTATAAGGAAGAAAAAGATTATAAGAAAGCGCTTGAATATTTTGAAAAGTATTCTGGCTTACGTGATTCTTTAATGAATGAAGAAAAGTCGAAAAAAATAATTGCGCTGCAGACAAAGTATGAAACTGAAAAAAACCTTTCAAGAATTCAAGGTTTGGAGTTGGAGCGTCAAACTACATTGAGAAATTTTTTACTTGTAATTTTCGGACTGATTTTAGTATCAATCGGATTGGTTTACAGCAGAGGAAAAGTTAAAGCACGGGCACTAAAGACTATAAAAGAAACAGAAGAATTTAATACTGCACTAATCTCGCAACTGCCGGAGTATGTTCTTGTTCATAAAGAAGGAAAAATAGTTTACACAAATTCCCTAATGAGTGAAGCCCTTGGTTTTGAACCGGAGGAATTGAAAGGAAGAAGCGTGTACGATTTCCTGGATCAAAAGTATGTTGAATTAGTTAAGCAAAAATATTTAAAGAGAATTCAAGGTGAAGAACTTGAGGATTATGAAGTTGAAATAATTCATAAGAATGGACAGAAAAGATTTGTAATCGTAAAAGCATCAGTTATAAATTTTAAGAACGAACAGTCAGTTTTAGCCGTTTTAATTGACATCTCCGAACGGAAAAAAAATGAAGTAGAATTGCTAAAAGCGAAAGAGGAGGCGGAAGAATCTAACCGATTGAAGTCGGAATTTCTAGCTCAAATGTCGCACGAAATTCGTTCACCGATAAATACAATATTAAATTTTACTTATTTAATTAAAGATGAGATCGAGTTAAATAAATTGGAAGCTATGATGCCTGCCTATGAGTCAATTCAATCGGCAAGTACTAGAGTTATCCGCACAATTGATTTAATCCTAAATATGTCTCAGCTCCAAATCGGTTCCTATGAAATCAGTCTAAAAGAATTTGATCTTTACAAAGACTCTATTTATCCAATCTACGGTGAAGTGAAATCAAAAGCGTCAGATAAAGGGATTAAACTTACAGTAAATAAAAACGCGGATAACACAATACTTGTTGCTGATGAATACAGTGTATCTCAAATATTTGTAAACTTAATTGAAAATGCTATAAAATATACTAAGCATGGTTCAGTAACTGTTGATATTAATCGTGATGATAAGAGCAGGCTTGTTGTTGAAGTGAAAGATACTGGAATCGGCATTTCTGACAATTATCTCAGCAGATTATTTGAACCTTTTACACAAGAGGAGCAGGGCTATACAAGAGAGTACGAAGGTACCGGTTTGGGTTTGGCATTAGTAAAGAGATACTGCGAATTAAATAATGCTGAAATAAATGTATCCAGTTCAAAGGGGAAGGGGACTGTCTTCAAAGTTATTTTCAGTTGACGCTTTTTAGCTTTTGATCAGCAACCTATCAACACTTAATCAGCATATCTTATCTAAATGGAGTGTGAAAATTCAAGCATAACTTAATTAAAGTTTTCACTTGACAAATTAAGATGTGATGTCTATTATTTAGCGTAATTTTAAAAAATATTAGGAGTGAAAAATGAAATTATTAAACGTATTACTTTTCATGTTTATTTTTTCGGCTGTATTAGTAGCCCAATATGAGGGTGAAAAAAAGCCAATGAAGGGGCAGGAAAAAGGGATGGCTCAGGAGCAGCAGGAAATGACCCCGGAAATGAAAGCATGGATGGAATTCATGCAGCCGAGCTGGGGACATGAATTGCTTGCCGGAATGGTCGGTGAATGGAAAACTACTTCTAAATTTTGGGCAGAGCCCGGAGCAGATCCCGAAATAACTAATGGAAATGCCGAAGCTAAGTTAATTTTAGGCGGCAGGTATTTAGAAGAAAAACATACCGGTACTGCAATGGGGATGCCGTTTGAAGGTTATAATTTAATGGGGTTTGATAATGCAAAACAAGAATTTGTAAATGTCTGGATTGATAATATGGGTACAGGAATTTCGATGGCTTCCGGCAAGTATGATAAAAAATATAAAACCTACACAATGTACGGAAGCATGACCGATCCGATGACTAAAAAGGAAATGAAATTTAAACAGATCGTCAAAGCTCCGGATAAAGACACTCAAGTGCTTGAAATGTTTATGGACCATGATGGTAAAGAATTTAGAGCTATGGAAATTATATTTAAAAGAAGATAAAAATTATATGCTTGATTATTGAGAGCCCGGTTAACTTTTTTTTTGACCGGGCTTTTTTTAGGTTTTTTCAAGATTTTAACCCAATTTT
>JAENZU010000556.1 GCA_016841125.1 Melioribacter sp.
GCTTTCAAGTTGATCTACAGAGGACCGGTGAGTTCCGTTGAGGAAAACCAGCTTCCAAATAATTTTATTGTGATGCAGAATTAGCCGATCCCCTTCAATCCATCAACCACTATTAAGTTTAGAGTTGATAAAAATTCAAAAGTCAGCCTAAGGATATTCGATATTCTTGGTCGCGAGATAGCGACTTTAGTAAACGAAAATCTTTCTTCCGGTGAACATGAAGTGATTTTCGATGCGGGTAAATATGGTCTTGCCAGTGGAGTTTATTTCTATCGTTTAATAAACGGTGATAAATCAATCACCAAAAAGATGAATTTTATCAAATGAATTTGACTTGAAAAATTATAATTAATCGTTAATCTTACAAATAAAAAATGAGGAACTTTATCCGGCAAAATTGATACTATTCTAAAAATTAAATCGATAGTGAATACCCATGAACCGGATAATAGTATTTCTGATTTTTATTCTTTTTTCATCTCTCAATTTTTCGCAGTCAGAGCAGGCAACTCTCAATGGTCGTGTGCTCGATTCAGTTACCGGAAAAATTCTGCCCAATTGTAATATATATTTGACTGATAAATCAATCGGGACAAGCAGCGACAGCCTGGGCTATTTCACGCTTGCACTCCAGCACGGAACCTGGGAATTAAATATTTCGCACGTCGGTGATAAAAGCTACAGAACGAAAATCACTATACCTTACTCTACTGAACTTATCATTAGTTTAGAGCCCAAAATATTTATCGAGAAAGAAGTAACTGTTTTAGGCGAAAAAGAGAAATCTCAAATTGAAGTGCAGGAATTAGATGCCAAAGACATAAAGAAAATGCCTAATATTTACGGGGATGTTTTAAGAGGTGTCCAAGTTTTAGCCGGTGTGTCTACCAATAATGAACTATCAAGCGGTTACAATGTTAGGGGCGGCAGCTTCAACGAAAATTTAATCTACCTTAACGGTTACGAAATCTACAGACAATTTCTATTGAGGAACGGCGTTGAAGAGAATCAATCATTAGTCAATCCTGATCTGGTTGAAAACATAAAATTTTACAATGGAGCTTTTCCCGCAAGGTACGGCGATAAAATGTCGTCCAGTTTAGATGTGAACTATCGAAAACAAAGCTCCGATGCACTCGGCGGAAGTGTAAGGCTGGATATGCTTAATGCGGGAATAAGTTTGACAAAACGGATCTCTGATTTCGATATAAAACTAGGCGCGCGTTATGCATACCCCAAAACTTTTCTTGGCGGTCTGCAGACAAAAGGTGATTACGATCCTTCCTTTTCTGATTTCCAGATGCTCACAAATTTCAGAGCTTCCGATAAATCCAATTTTGAACTGTTTACCCTTTATGCCGTAAATAAATTTGATATGGATCCGAACAATTGGGAAGGTCACTTTGGCGCATTCACACGCGGAGATTACCAGGGTGTGGCAATCGATTACGACGGCTTTAGATATTACAATTACTATACAGGTTTAGTTGGGTTAAAACATAATCAAGTGTTAAGTGATGACTTACTTTTATCTACTTCAGTTTCGAGGTATTGGACTAAAGAAGAAGATAACGAAGATATAGCGGGGAATATTTTCTATCTGCCGAATCCAGAAAGTTCAGACGGTGAAAGAATCTATCTCAAAACTAGATACCAGTTTGCCGATAATTCAATTGAGTTAAATTCCTACCGTATTCAAAGTAATTTGGAATATCACATTGATGATCACTCAATATTAGCGGGGGTGGAATATCGCATTGTCGATTTAAACAACAGGGTAAATGAAGATTTCTTTGAAGTCGGCGATTCAACATTGGTGGAAAGACCTCTCAACAAAAATATCGGTAATCAATTTAAATTAAATTCGCTTACAGCTTATATCGAAGACAATATTCAAATTTCCGATCGGTTGAGCGCCTCTGCCGGTTTACGTTATAACCATTATGAATTTACAAGCGAACATTTATTTTCTCCTAGACTCAGCTTGACCTATTTCCCAAATTCAGTCAATACATTAAAGTTGAGTTACGGTATTTATTATCAGCCCCCATTTCAAAATGAGTTAAGTACTTCATCCAGCTATGATGCGGGTTCGCAGAGGGCTGTTCACTACGTCCTCGGCTGGGAGTCAAAAATGAAAGGAAATCTTTCTATAACTGCGGAAGCATATTACAAGCAGCTCGATGATATCAACCCGTTTTATTTTGAAGATATGCGAATGATCTATACCGGCTCTAATAATCGCGAAGGCTATGCATACGGTTTGGATTTTATGCTGAGGGGTGAGATAGTTGAAGGTACTAAAAGCTGGATAGGTTATAGTTACCTAGATACAGGTGAAAAAGATAAAGGGAGTAATGTCAATTTTCAAAGACGCCTGCTGGATCAAACACACACGATACAAATTTTTCTGCAGGATAAAATGCCGAAGCACCCCAATTGGCAGTCGCATTTGAGGTTTCTGCTAGGGAGCGGATATTTATACTACGACCGCGTAATCCAAAACGATCCCGCTTCAAATACTGATTTTATTGAGGTTCAGCTTGACGATCCGCAGGAGTATTTTCTTTTCTTCAGGGTTGATATGGGGCTATCGGTAAACTTTAATGTAAAGAAAAAAGAAGATCTAATTGTAATCGGTGAAGTTCTAAACGTTTTTGATCACTTAAATACCGCAGATTATGAGTGGATACAAGTATGAAAGATTTACGTTACCCAATGCGTATACCCAAACTGCTGAGCAGAAGGTATTTTAATTTTCGGCTGGAATACCGGTTC
>JAENZU010000557.1 GCA_016841125.1 Melioribacter sp.
AAACTGAGGCAAGAAATAGAAATATAATTGCGAAAAAAGAAAGCAGATAGAGCACCGTGCCTGACAATTGAAAATTCAGATATTGCTTTAATTTCAATAAGCTATGGTCTTTTGATCCGGCAATTTTATTCATCGTTAATAAAAGTTGGAATAAGTGATTAGCTAGTATTGATCTATTACTAGATTATAAAAATAAACATTTTGCAGTCTGAATAAAACTTTTAGCCCAACAATATTCAGTTACTTTTTACCGGATGAGTGAAGGCGGCATAAGCAAAGCCGGCTGTTAAAATTGTATAAAGGATTGCCAATATAATTATTGTGATATCACTTTGCACGGTCAGCACTAATTTAATTAATGTGATAGCGCCAATAGCAAAATGTGTAAGGTTCCCCATCGATACCGGTCTGCTGTAAATTCCGCCTATTATATTATCTTTCGCCATCCAGTTGACCATTGCAAATCCAATATAGACCGCACCAAGTAATTGAATAAATAATTTGGTTGATAGATGACTCTCAATGCTGAAGTAACCGATAATTTCTGTGGGCAGAAATTGTGATAGTAATCCAAGTGCACCCAGAACTATTGCGCTGAAAATCATTAAATATTTTGTGTTCAATAATCCTCCGTAGTTAAATTTAATTTAGTGTTATAATTAATTTAACCAACAAGTGGTTCTCCTATAAACTAGTAAGGTATTCAAGATCAGCTAATATTTTCCAACATTACGGTACCTACAGAACGAATACTAAGAGTAATAGCGCTATTTTCACCGAACACATTTTCGATCATTTTCCTGTATTGATCAACAGAACTGTTTTTGAGATAGACTTGCACTGTACCGGCAAACCCTCCGCCATGAACTCTTGAAGCACCACTGCCGGCTTGCTTAATATATTTGTCGGTTAGCGCAAGTGCTAGTGAGACTCCCTGCTCATTTACATTTTTATTGGTGTAAATATTTTGAAGCAGCTTACATGATGAATCGCCGGATTCATTTATCAATTTCAGAAATTCATCGAATTCATATTTGAGTAATTTTCTTGCAGCTTCCGCAACCCGTTTATTTTCCTCAAAATAATGAACAGCCCGCAGAACAGCCCTATCACCGGCAGATTTTCTAAGTTGATAAATTTTTTCATAAAACACTTCCTCATCAACATGACGTAAAACTTTTTCTCCGAATACCTCTGCAATTAATTTCATCTCTTTGGGAATAGAGGCATAGTCATCGGTAAGATCAGCGTGATTACCGCCTGTATCTACAATCACTATGCTGTAGCCGAATTTCGTAAAATCCAATTCAGTTTTTGTTATTACCGGTTTATCATGATTCATAAAATCGATTGTAACAACACCGCCGTGTAAACAAGCAATTTGGTCCATCAATCCGCAAGGTTTTCCGAAATAATTATTTTCTGCATACTGCCCTATCTTTGCAATCGTTTCGTATGGAATATTGCTTTCGTTGAAAAGAGAATTAAAGATCGATCCAATGAGTGCTTCAACAGATGCTGAAGAACTCAAGCCGGATCCGGAGGGAATATTACTCGACATGTATCCATTGAATCCGCCGATCTTAAATCCCAACTCGCTTAATCTACTGGCTATTCCGCGAATCAGCGCTGTAGTAGTGCCTTTTTCGCCATTATTTTTTTCGAGTCTATCCAAGTCCACTTCGAACGGTTCAGCAAAACCTTCCGAATATAGTATAATTTTGTTAAGATTATTTTTAGAGACTGCGGCAATAGAGTCGAGATTTATACTTGCAGCAATAACTTTACCATTATTATGATCGGTATGATTGCCGACTATTTCTGTTCTACCCGGTGCACTGAAGAAATATATCGTATCGTCACCAAATTTTTGAAAGCATAATTTCCGAAGTTTTAAATAACGCTCTTTTTGAACTTCAATTATCTCCGGCTCTTCACTATAAATTTTACTTAATGCATAATTCATTTTATCTATTCTCAAATTACCTAATTATTATTGACTGATATTTTTGTTTTTATAATGTACCGCCGGCAATGACTTTAAGTTTATTGCGGCTTGTTCGGGAGTGATATCTCTCTGTGCCTCCGACAACATTTCGTAACCAACCATAAATTTTTTAACCGTTGCTGACCGCAGCAATGGCGGATAAAAATGTGCATGAAGCTGCCAATGCGCATTGGCATCATCATTGAAAGGTGCTCCGTGCCATCCCATCGTGTAAGGGAAAGAAGTGTTAAATAAATTATCATACTTTATTAAATGAGTTTTCAATATTTCAGCTAGTGATATTTTTTCTTCTTCCGACAATTCAGTAATTCTTTTTACACGTCTTCGTGGCAATAATAATGTTTCAAAAGGCCAAGTAGCCCAGAATGGAACTATTACTACCCAATTGTTATTGGCGGCAACTATCCGTTCATTTTTTATCTCCTCTTCTTTGAGGTAATCAAGCAGAAGCGGGGAACCATTCGATTTGAAATATTCCTTTTGTTTCGAATCTTCTTTAAATGCTTCATTCGGCAAACTGTCACTCGCCCATATTTGCCCGTGAGGATGTGGATTGGAGCACCCCATGATAACTCCTTTATTTTCAAATACCTGAACCCATAAAAATTCTTTCCCCAACTCCTCTGTTTGACTAACCCATAGATCAACAACTCGTTTGATTTGATCTACTTCCATTTCAGGAATAGTCAAGTCGTGGCGCGGTGAAAAGCATATTACCCTACACGTGCCTTGAACCGATTGCGACCGGAACAGTTCGTTT
>JAENZU010000558.1 GCA_016841125.1 Melioribacter sp.
GAAATCGATCGATTTTTTCGGCAGCAGCGGTGTAATTGTCGGCGGCGGCGGCGCTATTCTATTTACTACTGATAGCGGTAATAGCTGGGAAACCGCAAACTCAGAAAATTCAGAATCGCTTGTAAAAGCGAAATTTTTTACTGAAGATCAAGTAATTGCAATTGGGGCAAAAGGTGTTATGTTGATTAGTGAAGACGGAGGTGAAAGCTGGAGTAAAATTCAATCAAATACTTATTTAACTTTGAATGATTTGGATTTTAATAATGAAGGACAAATTTTTATTGCCGGCGTTAACGGAAACATACTGCAAATTAGAAAATAGTAAAGGAGTTGTAATTGGATAAGTTTGTGATTGAAGGCGGAAAGAAATTATCGGGAAGCGTAAAAATAAGCGGTGCAAAAAATTCTTCGCTGGCAATAATGCCCGCAGCACTGCTGAATAATGGATTAAATAGTTTTACAAATATTCCCGAAGTTAATGATATTTATACGATGATAAAATTACTTAAGCATCTTGGTGTTGAGTCATCATTTGAAAACGGTAATTTAAGTTTAAATACTTCCAAAATTATTAGTCAGGATGCACCCTATGAACATGTAAAAAAAATGCGTGCATCAATTTATGTGCTGGGTCCTTTACTTAGTAAATACGGATACGCAAAAGTATCGATGCCCGGCGGGTGTGCGTGGGGTCCGCGCCCGGTAAACCTGCACATTGAATCGATGAAAAAACTTGGAGCAGAAATAGAATTAAAAGACGGCTATATAATCGCAACTGCCAAACGATTAAATGGAGCGCCTATTCACTTTGATGTTGCCTCAGTTGGCGCAACCGGAAATGCAATGATGGCAGCCGCTTTGGCAAAGGGGAATACTCTTATCACAAATGCGGCGATTGAACCCGAAATAACTCTGTTAGCAAAATACTTAGAAAAAATGGGAGCCCGCATCCAGGGTATCGGAACCAACAAACTTGAAATTGAAGGTGTGGATGAATTGATGCCGGCAAAGATTAATAATATTTCCGACCGAATTGAAGCAGGTACATTGCTTATTGCCGGAGCAATAACGAAAAGTAAAATTGAAATTGAAGTTGATGAGATTGATAATCTAAATGCTGTTATTACTAAACTAAAAGACAGTGGAGCAAGAGTTGAAGTCTTAGCAAACAAAGTTAGTATCGATGCTGAAAATCTTGAAATTGGTAGTGTTGATGTTGCAACCTCAGTCTTTCCCGGATTCCCAACGGATATGCAGGCGCAATGGACTGCGTATATGATTTTTGGGAACGGCACTTCAACTATCACTGATAATATTTATTCAGATCGTTTTATGCACGTGCCGGAATTGGTACGCTTAGGGGCAAATATTCAAATTGTAAAAAACAGTGCCGTAGTAAAAGGAGTTAAAAAACTTCAAGGCGCTAAAGTAATGTCAACCGATTTGAGAGCAAGTGCTTCATTAGTATTGGCAGGTTTAGCGGCGCAAGGTGAAACCGAAGTTCTGAGAATTTACCACCTCGATAGGGGCTACCAAAGAATTGAAGAAAAGCTAAAACAGTTAGGGGCTTCAATAACCAGAGCCGCAACCGCGGAATTCTAAAAGTGAATTTTAAATCCTTATCGAAAAAAATAAAATTCCCGGTTATATCTTTAGCCGGGTTCTTTGTTCTAGTTATCTGGCTGCAGTTTGTCCCTCTAACAAACGTTCTTGCCTATGAGTACTCTGCTATCAACGCAATATTGCAATCATTGCTTGGTGGGCTTTTAACTGTTTATTTTTTATCCGGAAGACAAGTTAAACTACTGAGCATATTGCGAGAAAATTATAAAATTTATTTACTAGTTTTTTTAATTCCTTTAATAATTTCATTTGCTAATACGCTTTTATTTGTCGGCTGCCCATTGGATACAGGAATACTTTTCTTCTTTGTACTTACACTGCCGTCTCTCATGATTGGAATATTCCTCGGTTATTTCGCACGTAACTTATCAAGTAGATTTGCATTTTTATTATTTACAATTCTATTCCTGATTATTTTATTGCTCCCCTTAATCGAATTTTATTTTAATCCGCAACTATATTTTTATAATCCTCTGCTCGGTTATTTTCCCGGGAATATTTACGATGAAAACATTACGATAGATTTAAAGCTCATAATTTATCGATCTCTTAACCTATTGTTTTTTGGTTTAATTGCTTTTATTTCAGGGCCAAAAATTGTCAACACGCGCGTTCTCAAAACTGTTTTTGTATTTTCTATTATCGGCATATCTGTTTTATTTTCATTTCTGAAACCGGAATTTACATTCGCAACGAGTTTAGCCAGATTAGAATTCGAGTTAGGGAAAACTGCCGAAACAAAAAATTTCAGGATAATATTTGACTCCTCGATTGAGGAACAGAAAATTGAAAATTTTGCATTTCAGCAAGAATACTACTTTACTGAAATTGCATCACAAACCGTCATTAATTTCGAAGAAAAAATCACTGCAATTGTCTTCAGAGACAGTAAACAAAAGGGCGAGCTATTTGGCGCCGAAAAAGCGGATGTTGCCAAGCCGTGGCTTCATCAATTCTATGTTGAAATAGATAATTTTGAATCTAGTTTGAAACATGAACTAACGCATATATTTGCCTCTAAAATTGGGACTACCCCATTTAAAGTTGCTGATAATCTTAATCCGGCAATGATAGAAGGATATGCAATGGCAATCGAAAACGAGTACGATGGCAAAGACATTCATCACCTTGCTGCAC
>JAENZU010000559.1 GCA_016841125.1 Melioribacter sp.
ACCTACCCCGCGGTTTGCAGAAACTGCAAATATCGGAACAAATACGCCTTTGAGAATTGCAGATCTCAAACCTATTTTAAGATCTTCATCACTCAATGTTCCTTCTTCAAAATATTTGTTCATAATTTCTTCATCGGATTCCGCAACTTTCTCAATAAGCTCTTCTCTTAAAGAATCCGCTTCTTCTTTTTTATCGGCAGGTATATCTTTTTCTGCTGGCTTTTTAGAATTAGCATCTGTAAAGGTGAGCATTTTCATTTTAATGAGATCAATAACGGAGCTGAAATTCACACCTTCATCAACGGGATATGCTACAACAACGGCATCAGATGTCAATCGATCCTTAATACGTGCAACCGTTTCATCAAATGTTGAATGCTCATTGTCTACTTTATTAATTATAACCGAAGAAGGAAGATTGTACTCTTTTACAAAGCCCCATGTAGTTTCTGTACCAACTTCTACACCTTCGGCACTTTTAACTACTGCAACGGCATTATCAGCAACATGCAGACTACTAATTACCTGACCTATAAAATCTGAGTAGCCAGGAGTATCGAGAATATTAATTTTTGTGTCTTTCCATTCCAAATGAAGCAGGCTCGACGATATTGAAATCTGTCGTTCAATTTCATTCTTATTATAATCTGAGGTAGTATTCCCTTCCTCAATTTTCCCGATTCTGTTTATTTCGCCTGCCGTAAACAGCAGGTGTTCGGAAATCGTGGTTTTACCGCTTCCACCGTGTCCAATAAATGCAATATTACGAATCGCATCTGGATTATACTCTTTCAATGTACCTCCTGAATCTATATATTCCTGAATTAACTGTGATTTTTATACTTACTCCAGAAAGCGTTAATTCCTTTCGAGAGTGCAGATACATTTTTGATGAAATCCGCAACGGGATTATCATGTTTCACACCCCAGCTGAACGAATTGTACCGGGTCTTAAATTCTTCTATAAGCTGATCCAGTGAATCAATATATTCCTCGGTTCTTTCAACTATAGAATTGGCTCTTCCGCAAGCATCTTCCAAATTAGTGATTATCGGCTCAATCTTTTCTTTCATATCGTGCACATCACTAGTAATTAAGTTAAAATTTTTTGCAGCACTTTTAAGGAAGAGAATCAAGTAAAACAGTGCGCCTATTCCTACAACAATTAGCACAACGGTCAAAATATCTATTGCCACCGCCAAAGTCATGAAGCTTCGCCGCTTTCTTTTTCAGCTTTGTATGTGTCGATACCGGCTTTAACGGCCGACTTCAGTTTGTCGCTTTCTTTTTCAATTTTACTTTTACTATCTTCGACCGCACCGCTAGTTTTCTTTTTTGCATCGTGCAGAATATTTTCCGCATCGGATAGAAGTCTTTCAACCTTAACTTTAGCATCAGAGACCAATTTTTCAGATCGCTTTTTGCCGTCGTTAATAAGTTCGTTTGCTTTTTGCTTTGCACCCTCAATATACTTTTCAGTATCCTCGAGTAAATCATTCGATTTTTCTTTGAGGTCACCTCTCAGTTCTTTACCGGTTTTAGGTGCATATAACAAAGCAACAATAGAACCAACGATTGAGCCTGTTAAAAATCCAAGAAATAATCCTTTTCCAACTCCATTATCTTCAGCCATTAGTAACCTCCTAGTTTTAGAATTAAGATTTTAAAATAAGAAGAGCCTATACTAAAATCAAGGATGATAGTAGCTTATAACCTATTTAATTAATATAATTTAGCCCAACTTGAGGTTCCGGGCCAACATTATCAAGGGAACAGTAAAATACTGCTCGAAAAATTTTAGGGTAAAAAATTATAACTGCCCTCAATAATTATCTAGCGTAAATTGTTCAAAACAAATTTTCCAGTCGAATTACTTTTCCACAATAATTTTTCCGAAACGCTTTTGATATAAAAATACACTTATCATTCCGCAAAGAACTGCAAACCAAAGAGTAACTACCCTTAAAATAAAAGTAGATGTAACAGCAACATTTTTACTTATTCCGTAATCAATCATTAAAAAAGTCAGCGACCCTTCCGTAACACCCAAACCAGCGGGCAGCATTGTAATTGCCCCTGCAATGGTTGAAAACGCATATACGAAAGTAGGCCATAACAAAGTAACTTCAATCCCAATACTGTTCAATATTAAATAAAATCCGTAGCACTCAAAAAACCAGGATATCAAACTTACCACTAGCATTAAAAATAAAGGCTTTGGGCGGAGCATTATATAAGCACTGTTGTAAGCCTCCTGAAAATTATCTGAAAATCTAGCTGTTAATTTAAATGAAGTAAAAAACTTTATTAATTTTAATGCCAAGGTTTTATGACTAAGGAAATAGAGGAGCAAGGCAAAAAAGATTCCTGTTCCTACTACTATTATCTTTCCATAATCGAAAACATAAGCCCCGATAAGTGCAAGAAAAATTAGTGATATAAAATCTGTTATTCTTTCAGCAAGGATTATTGGTGCGGTTTTACTGATAGGCTCACCGGAAATTTGTTTTACCAAATAAGATTTAAGCAGTTCCCCCATTTTTCCTGGCGTTACACTCATAATCAGTCCGGAAAAGAAAATTGCAAGAGAATCTTTTAGATGAATGCTTATATGCAGCAGCCTCAAATAATAATGCCATTTTGCAAAACGAGAAATGTAATTTAAAAATGAGAGAATAAGCAATAATGGGAAAAGCAGCCAATTAAAATTCTCGAATGATTCCATCACAGAATCAAAATCAGCATAAAAAG
>JAENZU010000560.1 GCA_016841125.1 Melioribacter sp.
GCAGCAATTCGAATTAGTTACTTTGCTGAACTCCGTGATTAATTTATTTTCTGAAAATTTTAGAAGGAAGCAAATTAATCTTACTACAGAGATTGATCCTACTTTAATAGTAGTCAGCGATACCAACATGATTGAATCGGTTATCAGAAATTTTTTATCGAATGCTATCAAATTCACCGAAGCAAATGGAAATATCAAAATAGAAGCAAAGAAAATATCCGATAAGGTAATAGTTTCTGTTGCAGATGACGGAGTTGGAATATCGGCGGAAAAACTTGAATCTTTATTCAAATTAGATGTTAATACTTCTTCTCCCGGAACTGAGAATGAACAAGGTACTGGCTTGGGTTTAATTATTAGTAAGGAATTTATTGAGAAAAACGGAGGCGTACTCACAGTTGAAAGTGAGGAGGGTAATGGAAGTAAATTTACATTTACCCTGCCTTTAAAAAACTAACTTCCTCCTCTTAGAAAAATACCACTGCTTTTATTAATTGAGTTGCCCCAAAGAAAGTAATTCTCGGAATTCAAATCATTATTTATCGATTCATTTTTAAGAGCTCTTAAATTTAGAGTATCACCGCTGATCGAATATTTAAAGTGAACGGGTAATTCAAAACCTCTTACAAAAAAAGTAATTGAATCTTTTTTGATCGAGTAGTTGCCTGTAAACAAAGTATCACTGGAGTAGGTGATGTATAGAGTATCTGGCGCTGAAATTATTTTCCTTTCGGGTGGAAGAATTTTAACTCTAAACTGATCATTATAAAACTCTATTGAAGAAGTTTTTCGTTTACCTAACCTGCTTTCACCTTCTCCAATATTATAACTATAGTAAATGTTCGACCACCGGAATTCTTCATTCCAGTTGCCCCATAACTCCTGGTATTTTGCCCCAAGGTCTGGTCCGCTTTTTTGCTCGCATCCAATAGATATGAGCAATAATATTATTAAGCAAAAATAAAATTTCATTTTAATACTTTATGGGCAATCTATTTGCAGTGGAACATTCATGAAAAAATAAGTTGTACCAAATTAAGTTTTTGCTACAAATCAATATTGTATGTTTTCAAATAATTACTAAGCATGAAACATACAATTTATCCAAAGTTTAATTTCTTAGATTCTCGTCAACTAAAATATAATATTTATCTAAAAGTTAACTCTAAATTCTAATTAAATGAAAAGTAAATTCACAATAAATAATGCGGCAAGTATTCCGGCAACATCGGAGATAAGTCCGGCAGGTAAAGCATGCCTTGTATTTTTGATATTTACCGCACCGAAGTAAACAGCTAAAACGTAAAATGTTGTTTCTGTACTTCCAAACATTGTTGAAACTAGTATCCCAATAAAAGAGTCCGGACCATGCACGGAAATTATCTCAGCCATTATACCTAAAGAACCGCTACCCGATAATGGTCTCATCAATGCCATAGGTATCGCTTCGCTGGGCATACCTATAAATTGCGTGATTGGATCGAGTAGATAAATCAAATAGTCCATTCCACCGCCGGCTCTAAAAATTCCGATAGCAACCAAAATGGCAACCAGATAGGGGATAATAGTTACTGCAATTGAGAATCCTTCTTTGGCTCCTTCAACAAACGTCTCGTATATTTTTACCTTCTTAATTATTCCAAGAAGAACAAAGAAAAATATTATTAGGGGGATAGCTAGCGTTGAAATTATTTCTATAATATTTTTAAGTAATTCCGGATTTAGAAATGACAATGCGGATCCCAAATAATTATATATACCCGTGAAACTTAATGCTGATAATAGAATTACTACCGCAAAGGAGATTACAAGAAACAAGTAATGTCTTTTAATCCCGTTGCGTATATCTGTAAAAGAGAAAGGAAATTTCTCAAAAATTTTTGTTACGGCAATACCGACGATTGTAGCGCAAAGTGAACCGAACATAGTAGTCCCGATAATTATTGCCGGCTGTGAACTACCTGCCGCAGCTCTCAGCGCAATTGCGGTTGTCGGCATCAGCGCAAAACTGGCTGTGTTTATAACAAGAAAAGTACACATTGCATTAGTAGCGGTATCCTTGTTTGGATTTAATGTATTTAAATCCTCCATGGCTTTTATACCAAACGGTGTTGCGGCATTACCTAAACCAAGAAAAGTTGCTGATATGTTCATTATAATGGATCCCATGGCAGGATGATCCGGAGGTACATCGGGAAATAAAAATTTGGTTAAGGGTCTCGCTGCTATTGCAATATACCTAATGATGCCGGCTTCTTCTGCAATTTTCATTATACCGAGCCAAAGCGCCATTATGCCTATCAGTCCTAAAACTATTTCGACGGCTATGCCGGCGTAATCTAATGCAGCATTTGTTACACTACTAAGTTTAACGAATCCGATTTTCTCGAACACTAATTCTGCACTAGCAAAGTCATTACCTACAAATCGAAGATTCACTATTGTTGCATTTAAGTCGTCTTTCTCATCATGAACTTCTGCCATCTCCTTCAAAATAGAAGGGGAGTCATTTTTTATTTTTAAATAAACATTATTACTTGATTCACCTGAGACAGAACTAAGCTTTACTTTGAATTTGAGTGTATCTTTTATTGAAGTCTTGAATACATTGTTAAAACAATTTGGAGCAACAAACAATATCGCTTCAGTTGATTCTGTATATCCTACTTCTGTTTTTGGAATTTCGAGAATCACATGAACCGAATCATCATTATGGTATTTATCTGTTATTTCATCTTTGATGTCG
>JAENZU010000561.1 GCA_016841125.1 Melioribacter sp.
TGTTTTCAATGGAGTTTATTATACGCGGCGCAACCCTCTATAATGAATCCGGTGTATTTGTGTCTTTTGAAGAAAGTGAAAAAGACCTTATGACAAATATTGTTTCTCTCGGTTTTGACATCGAAGGACTTCTAAAACAAAAAAAGATATTGTTCGAACACATCGTCGTTGAAAGAAATCTGATTGAAGAGACTGGGATGTATGACCTGGAGGGATTGTTTATCAGGTTAAATTATGCGATTGACAGCATTGGAGCAAAACGTGTTGTACTTGACACTATTGAGTCACTTTTTTCAAGTTTTCAAAACCAGGCGGTACTGCGGGCGGAGATTCGCAGATTATTTACATGGCTTAAAAATAAAGGCGTTACTGTTATAATTACAGGTGAAAAAGGAGAAGGTTCTTTAACCCGGAACGGGTTGGAAGAATATGTTTCCGACTGTGTAATATTTTTTGATCATCGTGTGTACAACCAGATACCAATTAGAAGAATGCGAATTGTTAAATATCGAGGTACTTCTCACGGAACTAATGAATATCCATTCTTGATTGATAAAAGCGGATTCTCTGTTTTGCCTATTACATCTTTGCTGCTTAATTACGATGCCAGCGATAAAAAAATATCTTCCGGTATTTCCCGGCTCGATACCATGCTTGGCGGCAAGGGTTTCTATAAAGGAAGTACTATACTTATTTCCGGTACAGCCGGTACAGGTAAAACGAGCATTTCCTCAAAGTTTGTAGAAGCTGCATGTAAGCGCGGTGAACGGGTACTTTACTTTGCTTTTGAAGAATCCCCCAGTCAGTTAATGCGTAATATGAAATCAATCGGAATTAATTTGGAAAGCTGGGTAAAGAAAGATCTGCTAATGATTTATGCTACAAGACCAACTCATTACGGAATGGAAAATCATCTTACAATGAGTATTAATCTAATCAATAAGTTTAAACCGAATATAGTTGTAGTGGATCCTATTAACACTTTTGTAATGGGCGAGCATGAAAACGAGATAAACTTAATGTTACTGCGGCTTATCGATTTTCTTAAAATGAAAGAGATCACTGCATTTTTCACAAGCTTATCCAAAGCCGGAAATAATCTTGAAGACTCGGAAGTCGCGGTCTCTTCCTTAATTGATACATGGCTTTTAATACGGGATATAGAAACCGGTGGAGAAAGGAACAGAGGTTTGTATATAATTAAATCCCGCGGAATGGCGCACTCTAACCAAATACGCGAATTCCTTATTACAAGTAAGGGAATTGAACTACTGGACGTTTATACCGGTACCGATGGTTCTTTGACAGGTTCAGAACGTTTATCGCGTGAAATATTGATAAGCAAAGAGAATTTATTAACAGAAGAATTAGCAGCAAAAAAAATAATAGAGCTTGAGCGCAAGCGCAAAATTATGAATGCTCAGATAGAAATGATTAGGGCAGAATATGAAATTGAAGAAGCAAACGCTAAAGAGGATTTTGAATTTGAGAAAATTAAAACCGTTCTACTAAAACATGATGAGAAGAATATGGCTAAAAGTAGAAAAGCCGATTCTTATAAAAAACCGGTTGCAAAAAAGATTTAAGCTAAGAGGATAGAATGAGACAGAAAAAAGAAACGGAAAAACCCAATAATGAAAAATGGATATTGCGATTATATATTGCCGGGAAAACATCAAGAGCTAATAAGGCTTTAAAAAATTTAGAAGCCATATGCGAAGAGCAGCTAAAAGGTAATTATAAAATTGAAGTGATTGACCTATTGGTAACTCCGCAGTTAAGCCGCGATGATCAAATTCTTGCTATCCCTACTTTAGTACGAAAATTGCCGTCTCCTGTAAGAAAAATAATCGGCGATCTTTCCAATACCGAACGTGTTTTGGTTGGGCTCGATTTAGTGGATGCATCTTTAAGTAAGAAGTGAGATTGCGTAATAAAAAATGATCTAACAGACGGAATGAAATTATGAAAGATATATCATTAGAAAAGCTCAGTTTACAACTGGCGGCTGAAAACGAAGAATTAACCAAAAGATTAGCCGAGGCTGACGAGCAATTAAACGCAATAAGCAGAGGAGAAATTGACGGACTGGTTTTCACGAATAATAATAGCCAAAAGTTAGTTGTTCTAAACAGCATAATTCTTGATGAAATAAGTGAAGGAGCTGTAACAATAACAAGAGATGGGTTAATAAAATACTCCAATCAACAATTCTCAGATTTTCTTTCTATTCCAATAGACCAATTATTAGGGACTAATATAAGTGTGCTGATAAATGAGTCTGATCAGGAAAAGTTTCAAGAATTAACAAAGAAAAGTATTCAAGACAGATTTAAGGGTGAATTTAAATTTGTGCTTGATGAAAAGAATAAAGAACACTACTATTTTTCTTTCAGCCCGCTGCCTCCAAATTCAGTTGGTGAAATTTGTATAGTGGTTTCCAATATAACAGAATTAAAAAAACGGGAAAACGAACTGCAAATATCTCACGATATGTTGGAGAAACTTGTTAATGAAAGAACTAAAAAATTATCTGAAACAATAGAGGAGTTAACTAGCTCCAAGATAGCAGCATTAAATTTGATGGAAGATTCATGGGAAGCAAAAGAAAAAGCCGAACGAGCCGACAAACTAAAAACCGAGTTCCTTTCGCAAATGTCTCACGAAATTAGAACTCCGCTCAACGCAATAATTGGAAATTCGGATTTTCTTGAAGAGATGCTGGCAGATAATATGGATTCT
>JAENZU010000562.1 GCA_016841125.1 Melioribacter sp.
TTAAACCATGCTTCTTAATAAATAATTTGGTGGCTCTAAATACTGTATTTTTATGAATGGTGAGACTAGCGTAGTTCGAAAGTATTTCTGTGAGCTTTTCGGAGTTGATTTCATTTTGAAGCTTTACACCTTTTTTACCGGATGAGTGCACTGCTATTCCTTCCATCCGTAATTCTTGAAGATCTCGTTTAATGGTCAACTCTTCACAGTTGAATTTATCCGCAAGATCCTGAATGGTATAACACTTTTGCGGGTTTATTATCAGTCCGAGAATTTCCGACTGTCGCTTAATTTTACTTGTGTAATCTTTCATCTTCTCCCGTCACAATACTCACCAAATTTATCATTTGTTTTACTCAATCACAAAATAATATCATTAAATGATACTGTATAAAAATTTCGAATTATTATAATGCACGCAGAATTTAAAACGGAGGATAAAATGGAAGTTAAGGTGTTGGATTTTCAAACAGAAAAATCGCTTTCACTCGTTCAGCTAGCATCGGATCTAGTTGATACATTCGCCTACATTTCAGTTGCTAAAGCGATCAACGGAAATTTAATAGAAGTAAAAGAGGTGAGCGATGCCGGATCGGTAAATCATCTTTTTGTGGTTAATCATTCCGACGATTATGTTTTTATAATGGACGGCGATATGCTTGAGGGGGCAAAGCAGAACAGAGTTGTGAACACGTCGATATTTTTAGCACCGATGTCGAAAACAACAATACCGGTCAGCTGTGTTGAGAAGAATCGCTGGTCACACAGAACCGCGAAATTCAGCCCGTCCGATTTTACAATGCCCTCAAAAGCAAGAGCGGAAAAAGCACGCACGGTGAAAAGCAATCTTAAACAGAGCAATCAATACCTCAGCAATCAGCATGAGGTGTGGGATAGTGTTGACCGTTACTCAAATTCGCTCAATTTTGTATCCGAAACATCCGACTTGAATGAGATCATTCATAGCCGCGAAAAAGATTTTAAGGAGTTTCTTGCATCATTCAAATTTAATGAAGCAGCAAATGGAATGGCGATGTTTTCGGGGCACTCTCTTCTCAGCATTGATATATTCAACCGTAAAGATATCTACAAAGAATATTTTGAAAGATTACTTAAATCAGCCGCAGTTGAAATGTTTGCGCTGAAGTCTCCCAACAAAGCAGTGACCGAAGCTGAAGCGTCATTCAAAGCAGTCTCTTTCCTCGATAAGATCGAATCAATCGAAAAGGATAGATACGACGGAGTGGGTGTCGGTTACGAAATGAGATTCGAAGACAAGGAGCTTACCGGCTTCGAACTTAACTTTGATAAGCATCTGATACAGTTAGCAGCTTTAAATATCGGAGATAACGAAAATGAGATTCGTTGAAGGTAAAGAATCTTCGGGGGTATCTTATGATGAGATCGTTGACAACTTAAAATCGCGCGATCGAAAAAAGATAAACTCAGATCCGGATGAACTGCAGATAGGTAACGACGGCAAGAATATTTTTCTTCAAGTTTATAACGGAGGTGTGAAAGAATACCCGATCAGAAAATCATTTGCATATAAATTGTTGAAGTGGCATTTCTTTCCGGTTAACAAATTGTACATTTTGAATATCGATACGGTGACCTCTCTGCTTAATGATTTTCTTTTGGCGATTCGCAGTAATACGGTTGATGTCACTATCGAAAATGGCGAAGCTCTCACCATCACAAGTGAAAATTATAATGAGCTTTCGGACATTTATATTCTCGAAGAATTAAAAAAGTCGGGTGTGAAATCTGTTGACAGAAATGATTTCTTTATGAGACTGTTCACCGAAGAGAAAGCGAAGATCGAGCCATTTGTCGGAGATACTTTTGGGGTGGGGATAAATATCATAAACTCCGAAACCGGTTTCAGAGCTTTGACTGTATCGAATTATCTGCTCCGCCTTATCTGCTCTAACGGAATGTTGGTACATGTAAACAATACTGAGAATAAGCTTTTTCATTACGGACACAAATCGGGCACTCTTCAAAATTTTCTAAAAGAGAGTATTGGAAAAGCAGCCAATAATAAGGAAGAACTATTGAGGCGCATTGCCGGTACCAATAAATTACTCGACGAAGAAGAGCTTAAAAAGCTTAAGTACCGGATCCAAAAACTTATCGGTGCAAATGATGCAAAATTTATCTTTGCCAATCTTAACAAGAGTAATCTAAAATATGATTATATAAATGCGCTTACATCCTATGCTAAGAATTTGAAGATAGGGAAGAGGTTAATGGTGGAAGAATTCGCCGGACAGTTAATCATGAATTAAAAGAGAGATATCTTTTGATTCTGTCATTCCCACGAAAGTGGGAATCTAAAAGAACTCATGAGATTCCGGCTAAAAAATTGCCGGAATGACAGACTATCTTTATAGTATTTTCTAAAGTATCATGATACTAGTCTTAGTGGGAATCTCCTTAGCAAATGAAAGATTAGGCTGTCTCAGAAAGCTTCTTTAACATTAACCCATGTTTTCAAACATGGGAATACGAGCGAAAAACACAACTTTTAATAACCGTTTTAACGGTTTTTTAGATATTTAAGACAGCCTTATGACACACTAAAAAGGAATGAATATGATCAACTTATTAAATATAGAATGCAACAGACTTGAGCTTTTGAGATCGCTGAAAAAGATAAGTGCGGTTCTGCCGAAAAGTAAAAAGGCAAAAGAACAAGTTGTTCTGGAATTAATGATAAAAAAGAACGGTGCTG
>JAENZU010000563.1 GCA_016841125.1 Melioribacter sp.
ATTAAAGGCGCTTACAAAGCGCTACCTAAAGGAAGTAAAATTCCCCGCCCATGGAAACAGATAAAAGTGAAATTTTTAAAACCGGTCTACCCTGAAAATCATAGTTACGATAGATTAGTAGAAATGGTTTACGAGAATTTAGCCCAAGAAGTTCACTACGAATTTATTAATTTTGGGGAAGATAAAATGAAAATTTACTTCCCTTCCCTTTCTCAGATTCTACTGATATTTTGCCTTTGTGCTGCTCAATAAATTCTTTACATAATCCCAAACCTAAACCGGTTCCTTTTTCTCCGCCGGTTCCCATTTTAGAACGAACAACATTTATATTGAAAATGTTTGTTTGAGTTGCATCATCCATACCTATTCCGTTATCTTCAACTGAAATAATTACCCTCTCATTTTTCAATTCTGCATTCAGCGTAATTTCACCATTATCGTCACAATACTTCACAGCATTACTAAGCAAATTTCGCAGAACAATTTTAAGCATATTAGAATCGGCAAAAACTTTAATAGCGCAGCTGATGTTGTTTTTAATCGTAATAGATTTGCCTTTAGTCTGTGAGGCATATAATTCCAAAACACTATCTATCATTTCTTTGAGGTTGATGGCAGAGGGATTAAAATCTAGTCTACCGGTTCGGGATGCAGAAAGGAACAACAAATTTTCCAGAAGCTCGTATGTGTTTTTAGTTGTCCCTTCAAGTTCTTTAATATAGTCGAGTCTCTCATCATCAGTAAGTTCAAAATAATCTTCTCTGAGGAAAGCAGAAAAATTTAGAAGTGTGTTAAACGGACTTTTTAAATCGTGAGCAATAATCGAAAATAATTTGTCTTTCGCTACATTCGATTCTGTCAGCTCTTCATTTTTGTAATTCAGCTCACTTTTCTGACCTTCAATCAGTTCGTTCTTCTGTACTAGTAAATTATTGATTCTTTTTATTTTACTAAGTGATCTAAAAAGTATGACAGCGGTAAAAGCTAAAAATAGGAGCCCAACAATAGTGATGACCAAATAAATCCGTTGCTTTTCATTTTTATATATCTGAGCCTGCACCGAGCGTTTATATCTTTCCAGTTCGAAGCTGCTCTTTAGATCACTCAATCTGCGCTGCATGTCGGCATCATTTATTTCACTATTATACTTTTCGTATTGTTTGAAAGCAGCATAGGCGGAATCTACGTTACCAGTTTTATCATAAATTTCACTTAAATATAAAAAACCGTCTCTCGGATAATTCTTTAAACTTATCTCTTCCGCAATTTCAATGCTTTTCAAAAAGAAATTTTTGGCGATCTGTAAATTAGTTTCATACAAATAAACTTTACCCAACAACAGATAAATTTCCGCAATTCTAATTCTAATTCCTTGATCTTCGGCTAACCGCAATATTCTGTAGTAATAATCTTTTGCAGCAGAAAAGTTGTTTTTCTGTTCTTCAATATTTCCCAGTCCTTTGAGCGCAAGAATTTCTCCGCCGACGTAGTTGACCGACTTATAAAAATCCAGCGATTTTTTATAGTAATATGCAGCAGAATCAATATTTATCGGCACAAATGCACTTGCAATACTGTTATAAACGTAACCTATAGTTTGTGAATCCCCTGCGGAAATTGCGTAAGGCAGACTTTCTTTATAATACTCAAACGCTTTTTGAGTCTGAGATGTTTCATCATAGACAAGACCTATATTTGTCAAAGTAATAGCAACACTTTGATCATTGCCAAGTTCTTTTTGAATTGCCAGCGCTCTTAAGTAATACTCGAGTGCTTTATCATAAATTGACCAATTATAATATACAGTACCGATATTATTGCATGTAGATGCAAGAAATTCTTTTTGAGGAAGATTTTCTCTTAGTTCGAGGGCTTTTTCAAAATATATAATTGCGCTGTCGTACTGAGATGCCATCCAAAAGATAAAGCCGGTGTTATTGTACGAAACACCCATCCCGACCGAATCTCCAATTTCACCCCTTACTTTTGCGGATAGTTTTAAATACTCGGTGGATTTATTGATATCTTTGAAACGGTTATAGACAAATCCAAGATTTTCGTAAACATCTCCTATCAGTTTAAGATCATTAATTTCCTTTGCATTTCTAAGTGATGTTTCAAATTTTGATTTAGCAGCTTCATAATTTGTTTCTGCATATAAATATTTACCCTGCAGCCAAGTTGCTTTGGTTGCACCTTTCCTATAATTAATTCTATTGGAAATATTATAGGCTGAATCTGCTAAAACTTTAAATTCTTCTGATTCGGGTGCCAGTTCTTCGATCCGGTTAAATATCTCTTTTACTTGAGCAGTCTGATCCTCTACTTCTTTATTAGCGCAGCCGAATAAAATAGCTGCAAATAAAAAAGTTATTGCAATCGAATTAAAGACTTTAGCGAATACAATTATTTTTTTAGACAAAAAATTTACTCTGAAAATTTATGTTCAATAATAATACCTTTATATCAACTATAATATAATTAATTTGTAAATTTAATTTAACTTTAAATTAGATTTTGCTTATTGAATATCAAAATTATTTGTTCAAACGAATCTTAATTTTCTCCTATTTTAATAGACTCATTTTAAATGTTTTGGAATACTCACCTGCAATTAGCTGATAAATATAAACTCCGCTTGCAAAATTTTTAAAATTAACATTGACCGAATAAACTCCGGCTTCTTTGGTTTCATCGACCAAAACTTTAACTACTCTTCCTA
>JAENZU010000564.1 GCA_016841125.1 Melioribacter sp.
TTTGCGTCTTGAAAGGATTCAATTTCCTCAACCGGCTCAGAATAGTTTTTACGTCTGCTTTTATCGACGTCAACATTATGGGCAATTGTAAACAGCCAGGAAGCAATTCGCTTCTTTTCATCGTATCTCTTTAGTCCTTTCCAAGTTTTAATTAGAACCTCCTGCATCATATCGTCCGAAATAAATTTGTTGTAAGAATATCTAAATAGATAACCGTAAAGCCTGTCTTTGTAGCCTTTCATTAGGATTGAATAAGCACTTGAATCACCACTGCGGCAGCGGCTTATTAAATCTTCTTCGGATATGTTTCCACGTACAAACATTTTCTATTTGGGTAAACGATTTTAAAATGAATTTATTGTATCAGTATAAAAATTTAGACGATTTAAATATCAAAAACGGAAAGTATTATAGAAGTGAATTTAGGTAATAAAATAAAAAGAGGCTGTCTTAAAAATTCAAAGATTTCAACTAAGGCTTAGGTCTGTATTCAATTTAAACCAAAACCGGAAGGTTGGGTTCCGGGTCAGGCCCAGCATTACAATGGTTAGCCCGACTCGCTACTTCGAATTTACTTTTTGATTTTCACGAACTGATTCTCCAAATATAATAGTAAAAGTGGAGCCTTTGCCTTTTTCGCTATCTACTTTTATTTCAGCATTAATCAGGTCGCAATATTTTTTAACCAATGCAAGTCCGAGGCCGTTTCCTTCAAACGAACGGGTATATCCCATTTCTTCCTGTGAAAATGGAGTAAATAATTTATCGAGATATTCTCTTGAAATTCCAATTCCAGTATCTTCAATTTGTACACAAACCCTATTGAGTTCGTCTCTGCAAATGGCAATTTTTACATGCCCCTTCTGAGTGTATTTAATCGCATTATCAACAAGGTTGGATATTATCTGAGTTGAGATGTAAGAATCGGAAACAAATTTAGCTTCGCCCGCGGTATTTTCTATAAAAATATCCAGCCCTTTAATTAAAGCGGCGGATTTAATATCCTCAACAAGAGGCTCAACAATATCCGATTCGAGATCAACCAATGTTTTTTCAGTCTCATAATATCCGGTTTGAAGCTGCGACATGTTGAGTATCAATTCTATCGTGCGGATCAGTCTTCTGGCTCCGTTATCAATTGAATAGAAAATTTCGGAAAAATTATCTTCGGAAGAATTGTGGAGATACTCGTGCAGCATTGAGGTATAATTTAATATGGTAGATACCGGTGTACGAATTTCGTGCGACATTTGAGCGAGGAAGATAGACTTCATATTGCTGGATTCTTCTGCCTTATCGCGTGCGGCTTTTAATTCCAATTCGGCTTCAACTTTTGATGTAATATCAACAACCATTGAAAGCAGATTCAGCTCACCGCTTTCGCTCCACAAGGGAGTATTGAACCATTCACAATAAATCTTAGTGCCTTCTTTCCGGGTGTTTTCCAAAACAATTACCGATGTGTCTCCATGTTCGATAATTTCGCGCCTTGTCTCTTCAAAAGATTCCTGCTGATCTCTATCGAAAATATACCCGTAAGGCTGTTTGCCTTTTAGTTCATCAATCGAATAATTGAAAATATGCTGAGCTGCGGGATTCATAAACTGAATATTAAAATCTTTATCGTAGAGCATATAACCAATCGGCATCTTGTCAATTTGAAGTTTAAGCCTTTTTAGAAGTACATCCCTTTGGTACAGTAAATCCTGCTGTTCCAGTTTAGCAGTTTTGTATTCGGTAATATCTTTTACAAACCCGATTATTCTGTTGGTGTTTTCACCCTCTTCCGATTCGAACTTTTTACCGTAACATTTAACCCATTTAACGCCGTCGCCGTTATTAACGCGCAGCCGGAATTCACAGAAAAATTCTTTTTGCTGCTTATTCTTCAGCAGCCCGAAGCTTTCCTTTACTTCATTTTTAAATTCTTCATCTATTTGAATTAGAAAATCTTCCAGTGAAAAAACTTTATCTTTGCTTTCAATCGGAACAATTTCCCTGAATTTATCCGAGAAATAAAATTTTCCGGATTTAATCTCTAGTTCCCAAAGTCCGTCTTCGTTTACGTCTAATACGAGTCCTAATTTTGCGGTGCTGTCTTCAAGTTTTTCTTCTAAAGAAGAAATAATATTTTTATCCTTTTTAGTAACAAAGTAAAAGATAAAGACAGCGGCGGCAACCAAAAGCCATTGACGCAGCCCTCCCAAGTATCCGGGAATGTTTTCCTCACTTACAAAATTATTTAGAATCCCCGGCGTTAGAAGCAGCCAAATTGCCGTTAGAATTACAAAAATTATAATTAGATTAATTGCGAAACGTCTGGAATATGAAGGCGTAATTCTGTCAGATGATTTTAATGATTTGCTGTGCGTGCTCAATTTGTCTCCGTTGGTTGAGTAGTGCTTTTTACAAAATCTATTGTAAGTTAATCGTTAATCTAATTCATAAAGTCTTATGGGGATAATATATGCACAATAATCTATAAAAAGTATTTCGAAATGTAATTGCCATTTTTGGAGAAGATAAAAGAAGTATTTTTGGGATTTCATGACTATCATAACTATCATTTTTCAATGTCACAATCAAAGCATAATTAAAATTATTTTCAGCATTTAATTTGTGCAAAAATAAAATTTTTTAACCACAAAAGCCATAATAAATTATAAAAGAATACTAATATACTTTTATAATATTTCCAGAGCAGTAAATTTTGA
>JAENZU010000565.1 GCA_016841125.1 Melioribacter sp.
GAACGTGATCGACAATTAATTCACCGTTAGCGAGTGTTCGATTAGTATCAACATATTCCATCACAAAATCTTGATGAGAAATTGCATCGGGAGTAAAAAATTTAGAATCAATTAATGATGATTTTTCAACAACTCTGCTTCCGGGTTTGTTGGTATATTCGAATCCGCCGCCGCGAGTTGATACGGAGGCAGCATCGACTGCGCCGGTTGTTACAAAAGGTCCCGATTTATTTGAACCCTGGGCATCAGTACTTTTAAAAGCTCCAATCCAAAGCCCGCCGTCAAATAAGTGTTCAATTCCGCTGCCGATAGGATATTCGCAGGAGGGCTGTTCGGGCCACAGGGAAAATCCGTGTCCGTAGGTTCCAAAATTGGTTACTGTTAGAGCTATATTTCCAATATTAGTAAACTTAGAATTGTCGTCATCTAAAGTTTTAAGAAATCTTTGAGTATCTTCTTCACCTGGAAATGTAAACGCAAAAACAAAAATAGTGCTTAGTAAAAGTAATTTTAATCTCATTCGACCATTCATTATTAAGAACTTGCTAAATTACTGATATAACTACTATGTATCAACTTAATTAATAATCCAAATTGTAAATTTTTAAAATAAAAAACTGCCCGTAACGAAATATGTTCGAAACGGGCATAAATTATAAATAATGTTAGGTAATCTTTAGTTTACCGTAACTGCCTCAATTAATTCCATACCTTTTTTAATGGCAGCTTCATTCAAAGGAAGTAAATGATGGTATCGCTCAGGGAGCACCTGCTTTAATCCTTCAATAATATTTGATAACTCTATTATCGGTTTCTTTTGTAAGAAAGCGCCTAGCATTATCATATTTAGAACCTTGGTATTTTTCATATCCGCGGCTTCTTTTGTACCTTCAATTCCGTATAATTCAATATCGGTTCTAGTGGGTGGATTAATAACATTGGTACTATCGTAAATTAAGATTCCGCCCGGTTTTACCGCATCTTCAAATTTATCTACTGACGGTTGATTTAATGCCACAACAGTATCGAATTTGGATATGATAGGTGAGCTAATTTTTGAATCACTAATAATTGTAATACAATTAGCGGTACCGCCCCTCATTTCTGGTCCGTAAGAGGGCATCCAGCTAACTTCTTTATTTTCTATCATTCCGGCATAGCAGAGAACCATTCCCATTGAAAGAACACCCTGACCGCCGAATCCTGCAATAATAATTTCTTCAGTCATTTTAGTTCTCCTTTCCGTTTGGTGTTTTTAAATCGCCTAATGGATAAAACGGCAGCATATATTCTTCCATCCATTTGTTGGATTCAAGCGGTGTCATTTTCCAATTTGAAGGACAGTTTGAAACTACTTCTACAAAACAAGTTCCTTTATTTTCTTTTTGATATTCAAATGCTTTTTGGATAGCTTTTTTAGTTTTCCGAACATTGACCGGTTTGTGAACCGATTGACGTGTAACGTAATATGTTCCGGGAAGCTGGGCAACTAAATCTGTAATTTTCAACGGAGCACCCATTGTTGCAACATCTCTGCCGAATGGTGATGTAGTTGATTTCATACCTTCCAAAGTTGTTGGAGCCATCTGTCCGCCTGTCATTCCGTAAATACCATTATTAATAAAGAGGATAAGAATATTCTCCCCCCTATTACAGGTATGAATAGTTTCACCGGTACCAATTGCAGCAAGGTCGCCATCGCCCTGGTATGAGAAAACAAACTTTTCGGGCAGCACTCTTTTTATTCCTGTTGCGGCTGCCGATGCTCTTCCGTGAGCAGCTTCAGACATATCTATATTTAAATAGTTATATGCCAATACAGAACAGCCAACCGGAGCAACTCCGATTACATCGCCGATAATTCCCATCTCTTCAATTACTTCGGCTAAAAGTCTGTGAACTACCCCATGACCGCAGCCTGGGCAGTAGTGCATCGGTGTGTCATACATTGCAGTGTTGGGAGCTTCGTAAACTATATTTTCTTTTGTGCAGACACTTTCTTCCGCTATCATTTGTTCAAAATGCTCATCATCTAACATTCGTTTTTCATTCATTTTGAACCTCCTAAAAATTTATCTTCAAACTTTTCAAGAATTTCTTCCGGCTGAGGAACAACTCCCCCCATTCTTCCGTGGAATCCAACGGGGATTTTACCATTTACCGAAAGTCTTACGTCTTCTAACATTTGACCTGCATTCATTTCAACCACAAACATTCCTTTAACCTTATCTGCATAAACATTCAATTCATTTTCGGGGTAAGGGAAAAGTGTGATAGGCCTGAATACACCAACTTTAATACCTTTTTCCCGTGCAAGTTCTGCAGACTTTTGACAAATTCGAGCAACCAAACCATAAGCAACAATTATATAATCAGCGTCATCGCAATTGGAGGCTTCAAACATCACTTCATTTTTCTTCATTACCTCATATTTTGCCTGCAGACGGATATTTATTTCTTCCATTTTATCAGCTTTTAAGTGCAATGATGTTATTACATTGCTGTCTCTTCCATTACTTCTTCCAATCAAATTCCAGCCGAGGTCTTCAAAAGTTCTCTCCTGCTGCGGGAAGAGTTGAACTTTTTCCATCATCTGACCTAAAGCGCCATCTGTTAAAATTAAAATCGGGTTGCGGTACTTAAATGCTAATTCAAAACCGAGTTTAACAAAATCGGACATTTCCTGCACGGTTGAAGGTGCAAGAACTATCATT
>JAENZU010000566.1 GCA_016841125.1 Melioribacter sp.
GTATTTTTCTCGGCAAACAAATTTCACCAAAAGGGCAAGCACAAATTGAAAGCTGGAGTGCCGACATAATTGTTCCTATCCCGCTCCATTCAATTAAAAAAGCTGAGAGAGGTTATAATCAATCCTACTATATCGCGAAAGGTTTGGGCTCCAAATTGAATATTCCGGTAAAGACTAATTTACTTAAGCGCAATAAGTATACGGAAACTCAGACAACTTTAGATATCTCGGAAAGAAAAGAAAATATTGCCGAAGCGTTTGAAGTGAGGAATAAAAAAATATTGAAGAATTCAACAGTTATTCTTGTTGATGACGTAATTACAACCGGGGCAACTGTAAGAGAAGCCGGAATTAAACTCCTAAATGCCGGGGCTAAAAAAGTTTATGCATTTTCATCTGCAATCGCAGATTAATTACATTCTATCCGGTGCATTCAAACCCAATAGAGTCAAGCCGTTTCTCAAAACTATTTGTGCTGCAATTATAAGTGAAATACGGGCTTCCGCTAAATTCTTCTCCGAGCCGATGATCCTGCATTCAGTGTAAAATTTGTGAAATAGCGATGCCAGTTCTTCCAGATAATTTGCGATACGGTGAGGTTCAAAATTATCGACTGCAAATTCAATATCATTTTGAAATGAATGAAGTTTTTTTAGTAAATTCTGCTCGGCTTCGGTTTGCAGCAATTCTAAATTTTCTAATGAAGATTTTAATTTCTGCTCGTCTGTCATCTTTAAAATTGATGATATCCGCGCGTGTGCATATTGCAAATAGAACACCGGATTTTCATCCGACTGTTTTTTTGCAATATCCAAATCAAAATTCAAATGACTCCCGATGCTGCGCATAATAAAAAAGTAGCGGACAACATCACCGCCAACCCAATCAATTAACTCATCGAGTGTAATATAGTTTGCTTTACGGGTTGACATCTTTACCGCTTCTCCCCCTTGCATTATTGTAACAAATTGATGGATTAAAACTTTAACTTTTAAGGAATCATACCCCAAAGCTTTCACACCCGCAAGTACGTCAGGGTATGTAGCCGCATGATCCGACCCGAAGAGGTCAACAATCAAATCATAATTCCTATCAAATTTTGTTGTGTGATATGCAATATCGGGAAGCCGGTAAGTTGGTTCCCCTGTAGATTTAACAATCACTTTATCGTTCTCCTGACCAAGCTCGGATAAACTCAGCCATACCGCCCCTTCTTTTTCATAAGAAAGATTTTTTTCTTCAAATGATTTTAACAATCCTTCAATTTTCCCTTGCTCGTATAACGAGTTTTCATTGAAGAATATTTTCATTTTGATGTTAAGCCGGTTCAACGTTTTTTCAATGTCAGCAAATATTTCTTTTTCAGCAGTTTCTTTAAATATGCCCGATTCACTTTCATCTTTAATCCGGGCACCGTGCTCATTCTTCAATTTTTGAGCTATCTCTTTAATGTAGTCGCCCTGATAATAATCCTCAGGAAATTCGATATCTTCACCAAGCGATTGAAGATACCTTTTTTTAACAGAGTCGCCAAGCACCCGCATTTGTCTTCCGGCATTATTGAAATAATATTCACGGTCAACATTGTACCCTGCCCATTCAAGCATGTTTGCAATTGTATCTCCAATTACTGCATTCCTTCCATGACCAACAGTTAAAGGTCCGGTGGGATTGGCGGAAACAAATTCAACATTCGCCTTCTTGCCGGAGTATTTTTCGAGTTTTCCAAAATTTGTATTTTCGTTTATTATTTCGGGAATTATTTTTACTAATGAATTTTTAGTGAAGTAAAAATTGATAAATCCCGGTCCGGCAATTTCAATTTTTTCAATTACCGATTTATCGTATTCAAGTACAACAATAATATTTTGAGCAATTTCTCTGGGGTTTTTCTTCAGTTCCTTTGTCAGCAGCATTGCGATGTTCGTTGAATAATCACCATGCTCGGAGTTCTGCGGAACCATAAATACAATTTCCTTCCCTTTTAGGTATTGTAATTTATGTGAGGTTTTTTCGAATAGAGTTTCTAAATACTGCTTCATTTTAATTCCGTAATTATTTTCTCAAATTCTCTTCATCATCTTTAATTTCAGTAACCGGTGCGTCAGCCCAAAATTTTTCTAGGTTATAATAATTACGGCTTTCAACGTGAAATATATGAACAACAACATCAAAGTAATCGAGGATAACCCAATTAAGTGTATCCATACCTTCTTTGAAGTAACATTTAATTCCTTCGTCCCGCAGTTTTTTATCAATTTCATCAGCAATGGCTTTTACTTGACTATCCGAGTCCGCGCTGCAAATCAGAAAGTAATCCGCAATGCTGGATAATTTTTTTAGTTCGAGTAAATTAATGTCGTATCCTTTTTTTGTAAGGATCAGTTCCGAGATTTTTAACGCAAATTCTTTTGAATCCAATTATGTTTCCTCACTTTAACGGTTTTAATTGAAAATAATCTTTTCCGATAATTATCGATACATCCAAAAAATAGTCATCGTTCAATTGTTGAAATACTTTGTCCTGTTTGACGCCTAGAAAATCCGCAACCTTTTTAGCATTTGCCAGATTACCAATTCTATCTATCACCATTGTTTCATCAACATCAAAGTTCATATAATTACCTATCTCTACAACGTCAAAATTTCTGGCCCGGAGATAATCGGTAAACCTTTCTGCAACACCCGGAACCCCGCAGCCGTT
>JAENZU010000567.1 GCA_016841125.1 Melioribacter sp.
TCGACCATCATCAAATATTCTTTTCGTAAATCGTACCCGAGCGTTTCGAGCATTGAATCGCTTTCGCTGGGGGCAATTGTTTGAAGGAGTGATGCTGTATTTAAAGCTTCCATTTATTTTTTCTCTTCTATTCTAAATGTATGTGTTATCTCCATTGCTTTATCAAACATTGCTGTTACGCCGCAATATTTTGTTTGAGAAAGCTCTATTGCTCTTTCAACATCGGATTCTTTTATATCTTGACCGTAAAAAACATATTCAATGTTCATTTTGGTATATACTTTCGGATGGTCATCGGTTGATTCGGCGGAAATATTCATCTCGAAACCGTCAAGCTTTATTCTTTTCTTTTTCAATATTGATGCAACGTCGCTTCCGGTACATCCGCCTAAAGAGATCATCAAAAGTTCTTTTGGTCTTATCCCTGCATTACTGCCGCCAAACTCTTCAGGACCGTCCATCATTATCCAGTGGTTTGAATCTGTTTTACCCGCAAAAGTTATTCCGTCTAATTGTTTTACAGTTGCTTTGTGATGTGCCATTTAATTCTCCATAATTATATTATTTTTTTAATTATAGGATGTTTACAAAATTTAAACGATTCCTAAACACCGATATCTTCGTTCCATAAACTTGGTTTATCTTTAATGAAAGTTTCCATCAGTTCAATGCATTCCGGGTTATTCAATATTTCGATTTCAACTCCGCGGGATCTAACATGCTCTTCCGGACCCTTAAAAGTTTTATTTTCTCCAATCACAATTTTAGGAATTTTATATAAAAGAGCTGCACCGCTGCACATGTCGCATGGGGAAAGGGTTGAGTAGAGTGTAGCGCGCTGGTAATCTTTTGCGCTTAATCTGCCTGCATTTTCAATACAATCCATTTCTGCATGAAGAATAGCACTGCCGTTCTGAACCCGGCGATTGTGACCTCTGCCGACAATTTTACCGTCTATAACTAATACTGAGCCAATCGGAATGCCGCCTTCCTCCAAACCCGTTTTTGCTTCCTCAATTGCTGCGTCCATAAATTTGTCCATAAAGATTCCCCTATTGATTGTAGATTAAAGAATTCAAATTAGCAAACTTTAATAAATCGCGCAAAGAACACTGTCATTTATTTTATTTAGGAATATAAGGGACTTTATAATGTTATATCTAATTTATATATTTATAAACGTATTAGGTATTCTATGAAACTAAAAACTTTAATTCCAAAATCAGAAGCCCGCAGGATAGTTGTTCAAAGAAGATCGGAAATTACTCCCGCGGAGATAAAGTCTAAAACGGAAAAGATGATTGAACTGCTTTCCGGTACGGATGATTTTGCTCATGCAATGAATATCTGTTGTTATGTAAACAGCCGTCCGGGGGAAGTTAATACCAGAAGTTTAATTGATTTTATCGACGGGCGGGGAAAATCGGTTATTCTGCCGAAACTACATAAACCAACAAAGACATTTCGGAGATTTCACTTTGCGGGGTGGGATTCCCTGATGAAAAATAGTGAAGGCTATTGGGAACCCAAAATAGGCATTGATGAGGATATGAGTGATATAGATTTATTTATAATTCCTGCCCTGGCTGTTTCAAAACATGGTCAGCGTGTTGGTTACGGCGGCGGCTATTATGATAAATTATTGAGAGATACATTAGCAGCCAAAATTGTATTGGCGTTTGAATTTCAGGTATTTGATTATATTGAATCAAACACTCATGATGTGAGGATGGATAAAATCATTACCGAAAGACGAATAATTAACACAAGAGAAATTCCAAGATTTTAATTAACAATTATCACATTTTGCTTCGCTGGCAACATCGGAGTTAATCAATAAAGTTTTTCTTAGCCCAATGGAAGATAATAATAACAGCGAGCATACCGAATTATCCGAAAGTTCCGAATTTTTTCCAGTAGAAGAAACAAAGGAAAATTCCAAAAGTCTTTCCAGATCTGCCAAAAACAAAGTTCTATTTGGAGTTTGCGGTGGTATTGCGGATTATTTCAAAATACACGCGGCGATAATCCGAATATTATTCAGCATCTTAATTTTTATTGGAGGCTGGGGAATAATTGCTTACTTAATAGCCGCATTTCTGATGCCTGCTGATAATAAAATTGAACGGCTTTCCGATAATGATGAGGCAGTCCAATTAAATAATGAAACAAGAATAATTTTAAGCATACTCCTAATTGTGATTGGAGTTTACGAAATTTTAAATGCATATCACTTTTGGATGGTTGTAAGTCTGCTTGGTTTTTCTGCAGAGTATTATATTCCGGTATTAATCTTCGCCTCAGGGATTGCAATTATATTAAAAAGCATTAAGATGCCCTCACAGCCGGTTCATTTGGAAGAAAAAAAATTATACCGCTCAACAGCCGACTCAAATATTACAGGTGTTGCAGGCGGGTTAGCGGAATATTTCAACGTCAGTTCGGTATTTATGAGAACAGTTTTTTTGCTGCTGCTTTTTCTTACCGGCGGCATCTTTGCTTTTGTTTATTTGGTGATGCTGCTTACGGTACCAAGGGAAGGGACAATTAATTAGATGAAAATTAATAAACTACTTTTAGGCTGCGGGTTAGCTATTACCGGAGCGGTATTGCTTCTTTCCTCGGCGGGAATTATAAATCTTAGTTTTCAGGAAAGTATAACTTATATTTTATTAGTTGTTGGTTTTATTACAGTTT
>JAENZU010000568.1 GCA_016841125.1 Melioribacter sp.
CAGCACAGATGTGCATTGGACCGCTGTCGTTTGCAATTATTATTGAACATTTACTTTGAAGTGCCGCCATTTCGGAAATTGTCGATTGGGGAGCAAGCAAAGATTCATTTTTCATTAGTTTCTGAATCTCTAGTGAATCATTTTTATCATCCGGTCCCCATAAAATTAGGATAGTAGATTTATATTTTTCAACGACTGCATCGGCAATTTCGGCAAATTTTATTGGGTTGCACTTTTTGGAAGCCCATCCTCCGCCGGGTGATATACCAATTACTAACTTATTATTTAACTGATTATCGCTAAAGTATTTATTTGCAAATATTAAATCATTATTATCTAAACCGTAATATAACTTCCATTGATCTACTTTAATTCCAATATTTTTTAAAAATTCCAAATGTAATTGAGCAGAATGATATTTGTCTCTTTCCGGTGGACCGAAAAGGTTATAAGCGTACCTTCTCCCCCGGTAAGGAAACCCAGCCCGATATTTAGCCCCGCTTGCAAAAGTTAACTGTGCTGAAGCAGGATTAGAAAACAAATCTAATACAAGATCATATTTTTGTTTTCTTAATTCTGAAGCTAATTTTATTCGATTAAAAGTACTTTTTCTGTCGAAAGAATAAACTTTTGATAAAAATTCTAAATTCTGAAGCCATTTTACACTCGGTGGATCTGTGACAAAATCAATCGATGCTCCGGGAAAATTACTTAGAATGCTGTCAAACACAATCGTCGATAATACAACATCTCCAATTCCACGGAGTTTAATTATAAGGATTTTTTTAATTTCCGAAGGATTAATTTTTATCACCGGTTTCATCTGGTTTGTTTAATACAAAATAATTCTGATTATTAAAGAAAATATTCAGCGAGAGTAATAATAGAATAAGGTTTTCTAATAATTTCATTATTCCAATTTTAGCACCTTCGATCGTTCCAAAACAACCGCAATCGATATTCAATCCTCTCAATAGCGAGATCAAAACGGCAAAAAGAAAAACTGCCATCAGAAAGGAAATAATTATAGAATTTTCTTTTAGTGAAATTCCGAATAATAAAAATAATCCGGTAATCAGTTCAACCCAGGGGAGGGAAATCGCTAGTAAATTTACGCTCCAAATTGGCAGCAAGCGATAGTTTTCGATTGAATCGGCGAATCCGGCAGGATCAGCAATTTTTTCCGCTCCTGCAATTATAAATACCAATGCAATTAAAATTCGAGAAAAAAGGAGAAGGTATTTGTTTCTTAGTAATTTCATTATCAATTTTTACCAGCGGGATAATTTTCATTTAACCAGGCACCCCAACCGGCATCCATAATTTTTAAATCATCAAATCCTAATTCTGACAATTTTAAACCCAATTTTTTACTTAGATCACAATCCAAACTTCCGCAATAAATTACGTAGGTAGTATCTTTTTTTAATTTCGAGATTTCCATTAAATCCATATCGAATCGATACTCGGGGAAATTCAATGCTCCCAAAATATGTCCTTCATTATAATCCCATTTATCGCGGGCATCTATAAATATCGCTTCTTTATCCGTAAACAACTGATATGCTCTTGAAATATCAATCAGTACAGGCTCTTCTATAGTTGTCTCCGGTATATCAGATTTATTGTCAGATTCTCTTTTGAATTCAACTTTTTCTCTAATAAGTGGAATGCCGTTATTGGAGACATAGTTATATATAAACCCGCAGCAACTGGCGGTGATTAAAATTATAATTAGTGACTTAAAATTAATTTGATTCATATCTCCAAAATAGTAATTATGACTTCAGCTTTCAATTTTTATTCGTCAATTAGTTCGACATCAAGTGGTATTGAAGGTTTTACTAATAATACATTTTCCTTTTTCATGATTACCTGACCGGGATCGAGACCCTTCTTTTTATATACATATTTTGCAAATGTATAAGCCACGGGAGCAGTTCCGGCAGTTTTAGCTTTACTGTGATAAGCGGCAATTTGGGCTGCAATTCTTAAAACATTTTTAGGAATTATCTCTTTGGTATTTTCTACTCTCAGAACAACGTGCGAACCGGGCAGACCTCTCGCATGAAACCAATAATCATTTTGTTTGGCAAACTTTGTAGTTAGTAAATCATTACTTTTACTATCTTTACCAACATATAAATGATATTTATTTTCGATTATATAATGCCAGGCTCTAATTTTCTCGTCCACTTTTTTTACTTCAATTTGTTTTGCGTTAAGATTTAAATTTTGCTTTAATTCTAACAATTCGTCAATAGATTCCAAATTTTCAAATTTATTATTTACTTCTAAAAGTGAATCATATCTTTTTTGCGACGATTTATACAATTCAGCTGATTTAAGAAAGTCAATCTTCTCATTCCTTGCTTTTTTAAAATATTTATTAACATTTTGTTGTGGGAAAAGTTTCGGATCTAATTTTATTTTAATTGTCTCTCCATTTTCATAATCTTCCAGTTCGATAAAATCCAATCCTTTTTTTATCGAATTTATATTCATTAAGAGTAGATTGCCCATTTTGTGATACTCATTTTCTGATGAACCTCTATCAATTCTACTTTTAAGATTATTTAACTTATTCGATAGCTGAAGCATCTCTTTTGATAAGTATTTGTAAATCTCTTTTTTTAATTCATTTATCTTATTGAATTTAAAAAATAATTTGAAGTATTGAGATAGAGCTTCATTAT
>JAENZU010000569.1 GCA_016841125.1 Melioribacter sp.
TTAGCCCTAATTATTCTGCAGTACTTCAACCGCCTCTTCAACAGTCGGCAATATCGGTAATATTCGGTCGAGCTGAGAAATCTCAATTAATGTTTTCACACTCTTAGTGGGAGCGGCAATTCGTATTTGCCCTTCATTAGATTGGATAATTCTATATGCAAGTAAAATAGCACTCAATCCTGAACTGTCGCAATATTCTACTTTGGAAAGATCGAGTATTAATTTTTTAATTTCTTCTGTATGAAGCAGAATAGTAAATTCACCTTTAACTAATCCTGCTATTTGCGCATCGAATCTCTTTTCATTCAACTTGAAAATAAGAACATCATCTTCGCGTTTGATTTCGTAATTGAAATTATCACTCATAGCTAAAGCTGCATCCTTTGTGAATAATAATAAGTAAAGATACTAAAACATTCTTAACGAATTTAATAAATTTTTATATGAAATTTCAGCATTTATTTCATTAAGTGATACTTGAAAATTGTAGACGGCTTTTCCGTCTTTTTTACCAAATCCAATTTTGTATTTGGCAGATACCGAATTTGAGATTGCGGCATTGAAAATTGAAACATGCCTGGTCAAATCAATTAAACAATCGTACTGCTTATTTTTAATTTTCGCAATCAATTCTTTCGATGGGAGATTAAGTTTTGTTACATCTTCATGGGTATAGGTGATAAACTTATAGTCTTTTACTTCCTGAAAAAGATTCCATTTGTGTTCGGGAATAAAAATAGTCAGAAACTTTTTATGAATTTTCAGATAAGTAAGAATATCATTGCACTCCCTAAAATCACTTTCGTCTAAAGGAAGAATAACAAAAAAATCGAGTGAGTTTGAGAAAAACTCCTTATAGGGCAAAACCTCGCCGGGAGAATATTTAAATTTTCTTTTGAAAATAATCTGCGCAATAAAATCTTTAATTTTTTCCAGCATAACCATCTACCCGATAATTTTCATAAAATCGTCTTCGGATAAAATCTTGATATTTAATTTCTGAGCTTTGTCTAATTTTGAACCCGGATTTTCACCTGCTAAAACGAAATCGGTATTTTTACTAATGCTCGATGTAACTTTTCCCCCATGCTTCAATATTAATTCTTTTGCAGAATCTCTCGACATTGAACTTAAGGTACCGGTGAGTACAAATGTTTTGTCTGCAAGTGTATCGGAAACCTTTGATTGTTTATCGGCTTTTAAGTTTAATTTATGTTCTCGAAGTTTATTCAGTATTTCAATATTTTCTTTAACATTAAAAAATTGTTTTATACTTGAACTGATACTTGGTCCAATATCCTGAATACTTTCTATCTCTTCCTCAGTGGCAGCAAGCATTTCATCAATATCTTTAAAATTTTCCGAAAGTTTTTGTGCGGCGCCGGCACCAACATATCTTATTCCTAATCCGAATAATAATTTATTAAATGGCTGTTTCTTACTTTCTTCAATAGCCTCCAATAAATTCGAAACACTCTTTTCACCAAGCCGTTCAATGTTAACAAGTTCTTCTTTTTTATTTTTTAATTCATAAATATCAGCATATGACTTAAGCAGTTCTAAATCGACAAATAGATTGATCAAAGATTCACCGAGACCCTCAATATCCATTGCTCCTCTTGAAGCAAAATGAATAATGCGTCCTTTTAGCTGTGCAGAACATTTTGTATTCACACAATAAATTGCAACCTCTTCTGCCGGCTTAACTAACTCCGAACCGCACACCGGGCAATTTTCCGGAATGGGAACTTCTATAGATTCGGCTGGGCGTTTATCAAAATCAACCGATACAACTTTAGGTATTACGTCTCCCCCTTTTTCAATCACAACCGTATCATTTTCACGAATATCTTTTTTTCTAATTTCATCAATATTGTGAAGCGTTGCTCTGCTGATAGTTGATCCGGCTAAAAAAATTGGTTCAAGATCCGCAACCGGTGTAAGCGCTCCGGTTCTTCCAACTTGCCAGGTTATTTTGTTCACTTTGGTAACAGCCTGTTTAGCCTTAAATTTATATGCTACTGCCCATCGCGGCGATTTTGCAATAGCGCCGAGAATATTTTGCTGAGTAAGGCTGTTTACTTTTATTACAACGCCATCAATTTCGTAGGGCAGTTTATCTCTCTTTTTTTCCCAATCGGCACAATATTCTAAAGCTTCTTCAATTGTTGAACATAATTTTGATTCTCTATTTACCCTAAAGTTTAATTGCTTTAACAATTCAAGATTTTCAAAATGTGTTTCAAACTGACTTAATTCCGTTGCGAGGAAATAAACAAATATATTTAGAGGTCTTTGATCAACTAATTTTGGATCTTGAAGTTTTAGAGTTCCCGCGGTAGAATTCCTCGGGTTAGCAAATGTTTTCTCTCCCCTTTTTTCCCTTTCCTCATTAAACTCTTTAAATGCTTTCATCTCCATATAAATTTCACCGCGCACTTCAAATTCAGTGAGGTTAAATTTAGATGATTTCCAATTATCGAGTTTTATCGGGACACTGCGAATTGTTTTAACATTGTTTGTAATTTCTTCACCAACCTTACCGTCACCTCTGGTTGCAGCAACAGCAAGTCTTCCGTCAATGTAATGAAGACTAACCGAGACTCCGTCAATTTTTAATTCGCATACATATTCAATTTTTAAATTTTGAGGCAATCCATCGCGCACTCTCCTGT
>JAENZU010000570.1 GCA_016841125.1 Melioribacter sp.
CAATCCGTTCGGCATTCCACAATGCCTCGGGCAGCGCCCGCCATAATTGCTTCAGTTCATCAGGAGATTTCAGATAAAATTCTTCATCCGCAATTTCACTTTCGGAAAGATTTGCAAGTGTCGTATTCAGATCGATTGCTCTCAAAACTTTATGAAGCAAAAAATCGTCCTTTTTTGAAAAATACGCCGGGTGGGAAGCCACAACCTGTAATCCTTTACTTTTTGCATATTCGTAAAGATTACGTGTGTGCCGTTTTTGCTTTTCCGTTACAATTAATTCCACAAATAAATTACGCTTTACCGCATCCGTTAATTTAATGCGATCAAGCAATTCGATTGATGAAGTGATTACAAAAATATCATCCAAATTTTGATTGAAAATTTCCGGAAGTGAAAAATCATCTTTCAACTTTCTGCTAGTGATTGTTTTGCATAGCTGTGAATACCCTTTATTATTTTTCGCCAATAACAGAACATACATTTGCTTATCGCTGGGATCATCGATGTATGTTCCTAAAATCGGCTTGATATTTTCAGCTTCAGCTTTCGCAGCAAATTGAATGAGTCCATTCATTGCATTTGTATCAGTTAGCGATACATAACTGCTGCCGTACTTCTTCGCAAAGTTGATCAGATCATCAATCTGATTAGCCCCGCGAAGCAATGAATAATTTGAATGATTATGAAATGAGAGCATGGAAAGCAAATAATCAATTAAATATATTAGTTTTCAAATATTACATTTGGAATTCCGGTATCATGTTTTATATTTGATGTTCTATCGGTTTCCAAAAAAGCAAAAGCTATTTATGAAAAAATCAAAAATGAATAAAATAAAAGATTACGATAACGTTGATACCTCAAATATTATCGATAAAAAACATCCGAAACGTTTAAGCGATTTGAATATTGAATTGCCGGATGAACCCCCGACAAAAACTGGGGATAAATATTCTTCGCGCATCATTGGTAAAGGAAAGGGCAAAGTTTTTATTGCCGATGGTTTTGATGAAATCCCAGAAGGATTTGAGAAATATGAAAAATAAAAAAACTAAAAGTCCGTTGATCATCACTCAAAATAGTAAAAGTTCTGCTATTTTACTTGATGTTTCCGAGTATCAAGCTATGGTAGAAAAGCTTGAAGTTATTGAAGATATTCAGTTGGCGGAGTCCCAAATAAGAAATAATGAAATAATTTCCCATCATGAAGTAGAGAATAGTTTTGCCAAGAATTAAATATGAAAAATCGAATTGATATTACTATTTGTTTTACCTGCTCCCCAAATTAATTGAGCCGTAACCGTACTTATCACGGATCTTTGTAATTGCCCTGAACATTTTCTTGCGGAGTGTGTCATCATCTTCAAAAAGAATTTCCTGCTCGGCAAACTCGTTGAATTTTGAAAGATGCACGCCGATAAGCCTCACACCCACACGCCGTGTGTAAGCATTTCTAAAAAGTTTCTGTGCCGTCTCAAAAATTTCTTTGTCGTCATCAGTAGCTTTAATTGTTTTAGCCCGTGTGAGGGTAACAAAATCGGAGTAGCGGAGTTTTATACTGACCGTTGAAGCCTGCCAGTTTTTATCGCGCAGTTTTTGGCAAACTTTGCCTGTAAGATTAAAAAGAGTTTTCTCAATTTCACTTTGATCTATCAGATCACTGCCGAAGGTTCTCTCTTTCGAGATGCTTTTTCTTACATGCGGCGGACTTAAATATTCGGTTCCCTTTCCGTGAGCTTTGTCCCAAAGGTCAATACCGTATTTGCCGAAAGCAACACCGAAATATTCCTGCGATACTTTTGTGATATCCCCAATTTTGTAAAAGTCTTTACTGTGAAGCTGCTGCAGAGTTACTTTGCCCACTCCTGGAATTGCTTCGACCGGCATTGGTGCGAGAAATTCTTTTTCGAAACCGGAGATCACGTAAGTGATACCGCGCGGTTTCATTGCATCAGAGCATATCTTAGCAACGGTTTTGTTGCCGGCAATCCCAATCGAACATGGGAGTGAAAGTCTTTCCCAAATTTCCTTTTGGATTCTTCGCGCAAGTTCGAACATCGAACCGTAAATATTCTGTGTACCGGAAAAATCCATGTAGAATTCGTCAATCGATGCCTGTTCAATCATCGGGGCATATTGTTCGAGAATGTGCTTAACGGCTTTGGAGAAGCGGCTGTATTCACCGCTGGTTCCGTGCAGATAAATTCCGTGGGGACATAGTCTGTACGCCTGGCGAATAGGCATGGCAGAATGTAGTCCGTATTCACGGGCTTCGTACGAGCATGCGGCTACAACTCCCCTGCCGTGCGGATCTCCGCCCACTATTACAGGTTTGCCGTTGAGTGAAGGATCGAGTATCCTTTCAACCGAAACAAAAAATGCATCTAAATCTAAATGAAAAATAACTCGCATAAAATTAATGGCACACTGATAACACAGATTAAACTGATAACCACTGCTTATTATTATTTGTAAAAATCTTCCTTTTAATTTGAGGTTCTTTACCGAAATTTAAAAGCAACCCTATTTCAATATCAGTAGCTTTTAGATAATTGATTAATTGAAACTCATGTTCTTCACATAAAGAATCAATTGCTTTAAGTTCAACAATTACTTTGTTTTCAACAACAAGATCGGCAAAATATTCTCCGATTTTATTCCCTTTATAAT
>JAENZU010000571.1 GCA_016841125.1 Melioribacter sp.
ATTCATTAATAACGGACCTTTCGCAATCCAATCACAATTATCTTATCTGCCCATTTGGCTTGTGCTTCTATTTTTAATCAGCTCAATTTATATCGGCTGGTCTGTACGGGACATTCAGGAAGTTTATTTTAGTTCGGGACTAATGATTTTTCTATTGGTAATAATTTCGTATTCAATTAAAATTATTGAATTCGGATTTGACACCGCATTCTTCGAAGATAAAATTGATCTTTCTTATTTGATTTTTTCTCTGCCTCTGCTGCTGCTGGCATTAAAAGAGTATAAAGTTGACAGATACCTGGGGAAAATATTGGAGGAATAAAATGTGGAAAGGATTTCCCTCTCCACATATTTAAAAGTGAGATTACGCCATTAAAGCGGCAATTGCGGAAGTGTTAACTATATCCTCAACACTGCATCCGCGGCTTAAATCGAAAAGAGGTTTTTTTAATCCTTGAACAACCGGACCTACTGCTTCAGCTTTAGCAAGCCTTTGCGCAATTTTGTATCCAATATTTCGTGCCTGCAAATCGGGGAAAACAAGCACGTTTGCACGCCCTGCAACACTACTGCCGGGAGCTTTTTTAGCGCCGATTGAGTCAACAATTGCGGCATCAAATTGCAATTCACCGTCAATGTTTAAATCCGGTCTTTTCTTCTTTGCTATTTCTGTGGCTTCAATTACTTTGTCCGCTAATTCATGTTTAGCGCTGCCTTTGGTTGAAAATGACAACATCGCAACATAGGGTTCTTCACCAGTAAGCTTTTTGTGATTATCCGCGGTAGTAACAGCAATATCGGCGAGTTGAGCAGCGTCGGGATTTGGAACAACTGCACAGTCTGCAAAACTATAAACTTTTTCGGGGAACATCATTAAAAAGAAACTGGAAACAATAGAAATTCCTTCCGGCATACCGACGCATTGAATAGCAGCGCGCAATACATCGCCCGTGGATGCTGTTGAGCCAGCTACGAATCCGTCTGCAGCGTTTTCTTTAACAAGCATTGCGCCGAAGAATAAATCTCTCCTAAGCACCTCCCTAGCACCTTCGATAGTTAATCCTTTATGTTTCCGCAAATTGTAAAAAATATTTGAATAACTGCTTAGCAGTTCGGATTTTTCGTGATCAATTATTCTGATACCCTGTAAATTTACACTTAACCTTTCTGCATCTTTTCTAATCTTTTCCTCATTTCCCAAAGTAATAATACTGGCAATGTTTTCTTTTGTTAAAATTTCCGCAGCTTTCAGTACTCTTTCGTCATGCGATTCCGGCAGTACAATTGTTCTTTTCTTTTGCGAAGCATTTTCCCTAATCTGGTTGAGCAATTTGAAATCTGACATTTAGTAATCCTAATTTTGTTCTAAAATCATGGCAAATATAAGAAAAATTAAGGATACAGTTATCAAAATTAGATTCGTACTTAGTTAAATTTTTATTAAATTCAGTTAAGAATTCAAGAATTATAATAAATTTTAATTGGGAAATTAATGGCAGTTAATGAGCAGACATCAAAGAGAATATTTCAGCTTGCCGGGCTAATAGTTCTGACAGTGCTGCTCTTTTATTCAGCCTATCTTTTTTTTGATATTCTTGTAATGCTCACAATCTCTTTTTTGATTGCGATGATTTTCAATCCATTGGTAACACTAATGGAGAAGAAGGGTATCCCAAGATTCATTTCCGTTTTGATTGTATTTGTTCTGAACGGTCTCATTTTCTTTATTGCACTATCTGTTTTAATTCCCACGATATTAACACAGGCACAAACATTGTCAAGTGCTTTCAGCCAGCAGAATGTTTCAGCTTCACTAAAAAATATTGAAAGTGAAATAAATAATTTCTTTCCTTTTTTAGATACGAGCCAATTGGCAAACAGACTAACCACGCTAATCTCCGACCTGTTTTTTCAATCGATTGATAATTTGAGCGAGATAGTTACCAGCATCGTTTCGATACTTGCAATTTTGGTTATTGTCCCATTTATGTCATTTTTCCTGCTAAAAGACAATGTGAAAATAATTAAGGGATTTATAAATTTAGTTCCCAATAAGTATTTAGAAGTTTCCTATTCAGTAATTAAAAGTATAAATATTCAGTTAGGAAGATTTGTAAGAGGTTGGATTCTCGATGCATTTTTTGTCGGCTCTTTAGCAGGCATCGGTTTGGCAATTTTAGGAATTAAGAATGCAGCGGTGATCGGGCTAATTGCAGGTATCGGGCATTTGATTCCATATTTTGGTCCGGTCATCGGGGGTTTGCCTGCAATCATCATTTCGCTAATTCAATTCGGCGATCTTTCTATGCTGCCCCATATCTCAATTTTATTTGTCGCAATTTACACATTCGATAACGGTTTTGTGCAGCCGAATGTTTTTTCAAAAGTAACAGACATTCACCCGCTATTGATAATTATTTTAATTTTAGCCGGAAGCCAGGTAATGGGTGTTTTAGGAATGCTCTTTGCTGTTCCAATTGCAACAGTAATTAAAACGGCTGCCCGCGAAATTTACAGCGGTTATAAAAATTATAAGATCATAAAAATCTAAAAGAAATTTGAATTTCTTCAAAAGTCTAATCCATAAATTCTCATAAATTTTAAGGCAAATAAATGGAAATTCAATTTATAGGTGCCGCACAGACAGTAACCGGTTCTGCTCATTTAATT
>JAENZU010000572.1 GCA_016841125.1 Melioribacter sp.
AAAGTATTAAAACAGGCAAAAGGTTACTGGGGTTCAAGGAGCAACGTTTACACTGTAGCCAAAAATCATGTCGAGAAAGGTCTCAACCATGCTTATAGAGATCGCCGACTGAAAAAAAGAACATTCAGACAATTATGGATTGTAAGGATCAATGCTGCTGCAAGACAGAACGGTACTACCTATTCCCGATTAGTTCACGCTATGAAACTAAAAGGTGTTGATGTAAACAGAAAAGTACTTGCAAATCTCGCAGTTGAAACTCCACAAGCATTCTCTGATATAGTAAAATTCGTAATGAACTAATTTTAATACCCTTCCGGAAATTATCTGATAATTTTCCTGAAGGGTATTTCTTTAAATATTTTGTTAATTATCTTATGCAGCAAAAAATAAAAGATGTATCAAATCAGTTCGAAAAGGATATCGCCCAAGTTGAAAATCTAAATAGTTTGGAAGAAGTACGCATAAAGTACTTAAGTAAAAAGGGGTTATTCGTTAAACTTTTCGAAGAATTTAAAAGCCTTCCCAAAGAGGAGATGCCTAAATTCGGCAGCCTTCTCAATCAAACTAAAAATTCTGTTCAGGCATCAATTGACGCTTTGCGGGATAAGCTTGAAAAATCCGGCAAAGAAGCAGAAAAATATATCGATCTGACACTTCCCGGTAAAGATGTTGATATTGGAAGTAAGCATATTCTAATTCAGACACTCGACGAAATGAAATCAATTTTCAAATCGCTAGGATTCTCAGTTTATGAGGGTCCGGAACTGGAATCTGATTACAACAATTTTGAAGCTTTGAATTTTCCGCCCGATCACCCCGCGCGGGATATGCAGGATACCTTTTTTGTGACAGAAGATTTTCTGCTTCGCACCCACACATCACCGGTTCAAATTAGGCTGATGAAAAACGGCAAGCCTCCGTTCAGAGCAATAATGCCGGGTAAAGTTTATCGTAATGAAGCGATAAGCGCTAAAAGTTATTGCCTATTTCATCAGGTTGAAGGTTTGTATATTGATAAAAATGTAACTTTAGCCGAGCTTAAAGGAACATTGATTGCATTTGTAAAACAGTTTTTCGGCAATGATGTGAAATACAGATTCAGACCAAGTTTTTTCCCGTTTACCGAACCGAGCGCGGAAATGGATATTTGGTGGGAACCGAAAGATAAGCCCGGAAGATGGCTCGAGATTTTGGGATGCGGAATGGTTGACCCGAATGTACTTGAAAATGTTGGAATAGACCCGGAAGAATGGGTGGGTTATGCTTTCGGAATTGGAGTGGAAAGAAATGCACTTAGAAAATATGGTATCGATGATATTAGACTATTCTTCGATAACGATAAAAGATTTTTAACACAGTTCTAATTTTTGGAGTTGAGTAATTGATAGTTTCATTAAACTGGTTAAAGGAATACGTTGATTTAAAAGGGTTGAGTACCGATGAAATAGTTGATGCTCTTACTAACTGCGGTCTTGAGGTTGAAGAAGTAAATGACTTGACAAAAAAGTATGAAAATTTTGTTGTCGGATTTGTTAAAGAAGTTAAGAAGCATCCGAACGCCGATAAATTAAGTTTGTGTCTTGTGGATGACGGCACTAGAGAATATAACGTAGTGTGCGGAGCCCCTAATGTTGCGGCGGATCAGAAAATTGTATTTGCTAAAATTGGCGCAGTAATTCCTAATGGACAGTTTGAAATAAAAAAAGCAAAAATAAGAGGCGAATCTTCAGAGGGGATGATATGTGCCGAAGACGAACTCGGTTTGAGTGAAGATCATTCCGGCATAATGGTTTTAAATGATGAACTGGAAATCGGGCAATCTTTTGCCGATGCACTTGGATTAAATGATGTGCAAATTGAAATTGCAATTACTCCAAACAGAGCCGATGCTTTGAGCCACGTTGGTGTTGCAAGGGACCTGGCAGCAATATTTGACAGAGAGCTTAAAATTCCGGAAATATCAATTGAGGAATCAGCTAGCGGATCTTCTGAATTTGCTGCTGTTGAAATTATTGATGCTGATAAATGTCCCCGTTATATTGGTAAAGTTTTAAGAAATGTAGAAGTAAAAGAATCGCCCGAATGGCTCAAAAAACGACTAACCAGTATTGGCTCCCGACCAATTAATAATGTAGTTGATGTAACTAATTTTGTACTGCACGAAATTGGGCAGCCACTGCATGCATTTGATTTGGATCAGTTAGCCGGCAATAAAATTATTGTCAAAACCGCCGGCAGTGATGAACAATTCACTACACTCGATTCCAAAGAACGCAAAATGCTTCCCGATGATCTAATGATCTGTGATGGTGAAAAACCGGTTGCAATTGCCGGAGTAATGGGTGGTGAAAATTCTGAAGTAACCGTTTCAACTAAAAATATTTTAATTGAAAGCGCCTATTTCGATCCTTCATCCATCAGAAAAACGTCTAAAAACCTTGGACTTTCAACCGATGCGTCTTTCAGATTTGAAAGGGGATGCGATTCCGAGATTACACTTTGGGCTGCGCGAAGAACCGCTCAGTTAATAGCCCAAACTTGTGATGCTGAAATTTGCTCGGGGGAAATTGACGCTCATCCTAAAAAACTTGTAAAGAAAGAAGTTGAAATTCGTTTTAAAAGAGTGAAGAGAATTTTAGGTTTTGATATCC
>JAENZU010000573.1 GCA_016841125.1 Melioribacter sp.
ACCGAGACTGAAAAGAATTTTGATAGAATAAGTTATTAATAACTAGTCTATTATTAAGCCTCAAATTTGAACCGAACATAAATTAACTATATAATTTGTCTTTTAAATAATTTTGTTTATTTTCATACAATTTGATGTTGAACGATTGGTAATTGTAATTTCCAATTTCAAAAGACGGCACCGAGGATAAAACTACTTTCATTTTACTATGGGGTGATTTTGAAAGTTTTTGGTCTTAATTTTTTTTTAATTGTATTTCTTCAATTTTTATTCTCATTATCTGCACAAAGCAGAACGGAGAATGATACCCTTTATTCAATAACCTTTGTTCGCTCCATTTCGCAAGTTGAAGACTTCGGTAAAAGTGAATCTGTCCTTCAAAATATTTGGGATTTTGTTGTCGGCAGCAGCAATTCCCGTTTACTCAAACCTGTTGATGTTATTACAAACGGTAAAAAAATTTTAGTTCTTGATCAGGGAAACAAAGGGATCATATCAATCGATACAGCAGATGCTGAGTTTGACATGATAGAAAATGAATCGGGATTTGAATTCACGCCCTCTACCGTTTCGATTTGCAATTTTAATAACAATGATTTTTTATTTACTGATTCATATTTAAATAAGATTTTTTTATTCGATTCGGATGATGAAAAGATTAAGCTGCTTAACGACGAATTAGAACTTAATCAGCCGACCGGAATTCTGTACAACCAAGCTCAAAATGAAATTTGGGTTGTTGAAACAAAAAATCATTTAATTAAAGTTTTAGACTCAAAAGGCAATTATCTTCGTTCGATAGGTAAAAGAGGAACCGGAAATCTCGAATTTAATTTCCCTACTTTTATTCACTATGATACCGGTAAAATTTACATTGTCGATGCAATGAATTTCAGAATACAAATTCTGGATTCTAAAGGTGATTTTATAAATTCATTCGGAAAGGCTGGTGACGCATCCGGATATTTTGCATCAATTAAGGGGATTTCAGTCGATAATTCAGGTAAAATATATATTGTTGACGGACTTTTTAATGCTGTTCAAATTTTTGATAGTAATGGAAATTTTCTTTCTTACTTCGGATCTAAGGGAAGTGAACCGGGAAAATTCCTGCTTCCGGTTGGCATATATATTGACGCTGAAGATAACATTTACGTCGCGGATAGTTATAACTCCAGAATACAAATATTTAAAAAGAAAAATAATGGATAGAAGTTTCTTCCTTAAAATATATATACTGTTTGGGATAATAGTCTCCACCGCCGGAGCTCAATCGATTATTAATACAAAACATAACCTATCAGTTAGCGGACCAGGAACCATTAAAGCACAAAGCGAACAGGAGGTTTGTATATTTTGTCATACTCCTCACAGTTCAAGTCCGATAAAACCTTTGTGGAATAGGAATGATCCGGGAGTAACATACTCACTATACAGCAGCAGCACCGCTCAAGCAAATACAGGTCAGCCTCAAAATTCCAGTCTGCTTTGTTTATCCTGCCACGATGGGACAATTGCACTTGGAAATGTTATTAGCCGCAGCAATGATATTCTTATGTCCAGCGGTGTAACTACTATGCCGGCTGGCAGATCAAATCTTTCCACCGATTTATCGGACGATCACCCGATATCTTTCATCTATAATAGCAGTCTCGCCAATCAGGATGGACACTTAGTGGATCCTGCAGTACTGACCGGCCCGGTTCAGCTTGAGAATAATATGATGGAGTGTTCTTCCTGCCATGATGCCCATAAAGATATTTACAACAATTTTTTAACTGCCAGCAACAGTTTTTCTGACCTCTGTCTCTATTGCCACGAGGATCCAAATTGGAATAACTCAAGACATAAAACTTCAAATAAGTCATGGAATGGAAACGGAACAGACCCCTGGTATCACACAGATTTTACAACGGTTTCTGAAAACGGGTGCGAAAATTGTCATGCACCCCATAAGGCTGAAAGACACAATCGCCTTATGAACTTCACTACCGAAGAAATGAATTGTCTTGTGTGCCATAATGGAAATGTTGCAAGTAAGAATATTCAAGCTCAATTTAATAAGGCATACACTCATGCTATCGCAACTTACAACAATGTTCACGACCCAACCGAGCCTGCTGTAATTCAAACTAAGCATGTTGAGTGCGAGGATTGTCACAACCCGCATGCTGTTGCCGGTTCGGGCGCAACTCCGCCAAATGCAAGCGGCAGCTTAAGAGGAGTAAGGGGAGTAAATTCGAACGGCTCTGCAGTTAGTGAAGTTTCATACGAGTATGAATGGGGTTATAGATGTCATGCAGACAGCCCCGATAAACCGGGAAGCCCAACCCTGCGGCAAATCGAGCAGAATAATGTCCGTCTCGAATATGAGCTGGGAAATCCCTCTTTTCATCCTGTTGAAGGGGCAGGGAAGAACAATAATGTTCCCAGCTTAGTATCGCCTTATACCGTTACCAGCAAAATTTACTGTACCGATTGTCACGCAAGCGATGGAAACGGTGCCCCGAATGGTCCTCACGGCTCAGCATATCCGCATATTCTCAAATTCAATTATATTACTGCAGATAACACACCCGAATCGTCGCAGGCGTATGCGCTTTGCTATAGTTGTCATCAACGAAATTCAATATTGGGGGTTAATAGTTTTGA
>JAENZU010000574.1 GCA_016841125.1 Melioribacter sp.
TCAGCTTGTGCATCGGGTCTCAACCTGAATCTATAATCGGCATTCATCCCGGTTAAGCTCATCCCCCCTTCAACAGTATAAAGTCTATTAAATTTATCACTTTTCATAATGTCGCGACCCGAAGCAAACATCCTTGCATTTTCCAAAGTATTCCCCTCTCTGGCAAGAAAGTCGGAGTCCAAACTCAAAATTACTTTTGCTTCGTCCAACTTTATTGAAGGTAAAATACGCGTTCCGTAAGTTTTTTCCCACGCATTCCTCTTTACTTCATCACTGTGAAGTTCATAATTATAAAATTTTGCAGCGGGGAATTTTTCTCTAAATTCATTCAGTACTTTTTTAGTAGTCGAAGAATCAATGCTATGAGTTACTATTGCAATTTCTTTATTATTTTCATTTGCCGCATTTAAGGAATCAATAATTACCCGGTCTATTTCATTCCAGCCAATTTTTCTTCTATCTCTAATTGGGGATGTCAAACGTTCCGGATCGTAAAGATTCAAAATGGAGGCATGTCCCTTGTTGCAGAGTTTCCCTTTATTTATTGGGTTATCAGGATTACCCTCTAATTTAATGGGTCTTCCTTCGCGAGTTTTAACTAATATGCCGCACTTTTGAGAGCAGCCGTCACAAGTTGATGCATAAAAATTCGGCTTCCCGGGCAGCACTCCTTCCGGTCTATTATTGTAAGGAACTATTTCGCCTTTATCTCTATAATCAGAACAAGCCGTAACAGAAAAAGCTGCGGAAGCTGTAAGCAGCGCCAAAAATTTTCTGCGCGAAAGTCCGGACATTTCGTCAGGATTAAAATCATCCGTCACACCATCCATAAATTCGCTGGTCTTAGACTTTAATATTTTAGGATCGCCGTAATATTCTTTAAGACTTTTCCAAAATTCGGCGGAGTTTGTTTTATCACTTTTATTCATATTCTAATAAAACCTTAAGAATTTCTTTTAACTGCGGATGAATGAATCTTCACACTTATTTTATTTTTCAATTTATTTTTAGAACCAAATATTTTTAGCGGCGCTATAGAAAGCAGTGCTAATCCGGTACCGCTCAATCCAATTCTTTTGAAAAAATTTTTTCGATTTATCTTGTTGGTGCTCATCTTTTCTCCATTATCTATGACAAGCTGAACAGTTATCGGGACCTTTATTTATCTTTTCCAGATAATCAATCTGTGCCATCGGATTTCTATGGCAATCAAGACAAGCGGTCATTGTAAATCCATGTACCTGACTTACAACTTCCATTTGCGCAACATCACCATGGCAGCTTATACATTGGATTCCTTTATTTACATGCACACTATGATTGAAGTAGGCATACTGCGGAACCTTGTGTATTCGTTTCCATGGTAAGGGTTTATCCTGCTCATAGTATTCCGTTAGTTTAATAATTTCAGGTTTGTTTTTGCGCGCAACTGTATGGCAATTCATGCAGATATTTACTGATGGTACAAGTGCATGACGACCTTTTGCAACTCCGGTATGACAATACTGGCAATCGATTGCCATATCACCGGCATGCAGCTTGTGTGAAAACTTAATCGGCTGTTCGGGCGCATACCCTATGCCGTCTCTCTCAGGACGCGAAACATAAAAAGTAATTACAAAACTAAGAGCTATTACAAATAATACAATTGGCAGGCGAATCTTGAGAGTATAATCGAGTACAGTTTTTTTCATATGAGCCCTATATAAAGAACCATTTTCCTATTTAGCTGTGCGATATTATTTTTCAAATTATATTAGAAGAAATTAAAAGTTTTTTGGTTACGAAAAAACAAAGAAATTAAAATAAACAATAAATTATTTATAAAAAAGATAACGTGACTAATTTTTATTGGAAAAATAAAAAAATTACTCTGAATTAACAAAATTGAATATAATGGTTTTTAAGAATTTTAAGGTCAAAATAATTATTTTTTTCTGTCGATTACAAAGTCGACCAGAGCATTAAGAGAATCCTTACTTTCAGAATCGTCAAATAACTCTAGTGAGGTCTTTGCTTTGTTTGCGTATTCAAGTGCGGTTTCTTGCGCGTATTCAATTCCTTTTTGCGATTTTACAAAATTGATTACATCTTCAACGCTATTTTTTTTACCGCCGCTTTTAACGAGCTTAATAATATGTGAAGCTTCGGAATTGCCAGCCTGCTTCAAAGCATAAATTAATGGAAGTGTAATTTTTTTTTCTTTTATATCTCCGCCCAACGGTTTACCAATCAAAGATGCTTTTCCGACATAGTCCAAGATATCATCTTTAATTTGGAATGCGATACCGAGCGATTCACCGTAAGTCTTCATCGAATCAATTTTTTCTTTTTCTTCGGTCGCGGATAAAGCCCCGATAGTGCAGCAAGTTTCAATTAGAGAGGCCGTTTTATCGGAAATAATTCGAAAGTAAGTTTCCTCGTCAATATCCAATTTTCGGGTTTTACTAATCTGTAAAAGTTCACCTTCGGACATTCTTTTTACGGTTTCCGTTATGACTTTTAGAAAATCGAAATCAGATTGTTCAACCGAAAGCATCAATCCTTTTGCAAGCAAATAATCCCCCATTAACACTGCTATTTTATTTTTCCAAACAGCATTTATAGACGGAAGTCCCCTGCGCTTTTCGGCGTTGTCAACCACATCA
>JAENZU010000575.1 GCA_016841125.1 Melioribacter sp.
CTAGTTGTTGTTGTAGGTACTGATTTAGTAAAAGCGAAACTCATTATGCTAAAAATATAATCAATTTATCGAAGTTGTTTAATTATTTCCTCTTTCAAAAATGAGAATTTATTTTTGTTGTAAAATTCTCTTTCCTCGGAGTCTAAAAGTGAACCGAGTGTAACTTTAAAATCTCGTGCCTTGAATGATTCTATTACATCGAGCATTTTTGCCAATTCCTCTTTCTCGGCTTCCATTTGCACTCCTCTTTTCAATAAAAAATCTATATCGAAGGCATCTCTAATTATCTTTCTGGAGATCAGGGCGGCAATTTTGTTTTTCATCATCTGGTTAAGAGTCAAACCATTCAGTTGAATTTGCTTTGTTGTAAATCTGGAAAAAGCAATTTTCCGTTCCCATTCAAAATTGGTCTGCTCTTTTCTAATTTCAATTTTCAAACTTCGCTTAGATGCCGCGCTTCTGATCTGAAATATAATTGTGTGAAATTTATTTTTACTGTCCAATATTTGATATTTTTCCGAAAGCTGTTTATTCAATTTAGCATAAAGAGCGATTTGATCCACACCCGCTTTGCGCCAAAAATCTAAATCGGTTGAATACCTGTTTAGATTGTGGCACAAACGGAGCATTGTGTCGCCGCCCAAATAAAAGTTATCTAACAACCTGCTGCTGTTTAATAATTCGAGAACTTCGATTTCAAATATTTCTAATTCCCGTAAGTCTTTATTAACTTCTGCCATAAATTTTGCGCCGCCTTGCTGCTTTTTTTTAAGATCATTTCTATTTCAGATTTGTTAAAACCATTGAAATCAACAGCTTCGAAATCTGCATTATAATTGCCTTGTGATGATAAATAGATCATGTCTGCCATAGCTTTTTCGGGTGTTGCGATAAAATAATTCTCCCTTCTTTCGAAGCCGAAATAAAATTCATCTTTCACAATTGAATAGTTAAACTGAAAATTTTTTCCTTCGATCATAGTAGTTCGTTTTGATGCTATCGACTCGATAAAATTTGGTGTCTGCTGTGTAGTGAGTTCATAAAAGCTAAGCGCAGTTGTAAGCGAAATATAACTTGGTGTCTGAAGAAGATTTGCGATGTAAAATATTTCCTCCTCAGTTGCATTTTGCAACCGCTGCGGCAGAATGAAAAGATCCCGTTTCAACCTGATTAGCAATCCTCTACTAACATAACGTGATGCAGTAACTTGTGCGGATTTGATACTTATCGACAAAACATTTGCGATATCCGCAGCATTAAATACCGGTTTTTCAATATTAAATAATTTGTGCAAATTCATAAATATAAATATATAACAATATTGTTAAATATCTATGTTTTATTATAGAATTTATAACATTAAATATCTACGAAGTTTAATTTCCCATTTAGTTTTTCAACCCCGGCGGGGTTGTATTATATAAGAAGCTAATTCGAATGCAATATTCCCGCAATCTCAGAAATCAAAAATAAAAATCAAATTGCGGGAATTACAAACGTGATTACCTTCAGGGTATGAAACCGAATTTTAGGATTTGTTTCCTTGAAGGTATTATTATGCAAAACCCTCAATGATACATTTTCTAAAATGAAGCTCTAGCTAAGTGGGCTTCATTTTTTGGATACCCAAAGCATGAAACTTCTACGAAGTTTAATTTTCTATTTCAATATTGTTTCTACAATTATGGAACTCCTACAGAGTTCAGCAGATTATTTTTTTTCAACCCACATCGTGGTTTCATTATTGTAGTAAATCGGTAAATATAAATCACTTAAGCTCCGTAGGTGCTTCATTATTACCTTCAAGGTATGAAGCCTAATTTTCGAATCAGTTTCCTTGAAGGTATTACGACGCAAAACCCTCAAGGAGAATTTTTTTAATGTGCCGGGATACCTTGAGGGTTATTTAAGTTGTGGGAAGTTCCCGCAATCTCTGAATCTAAAAATTAAAATCAAGATTGCGGGAATTTGGTTGCTGCACAATTCAAATTTAGGAAGGGTCGAAAATATTCGACCCCTACAGGAGTTCGACAGATTATTTTTTTCAACCCCATCGGGGTTGCCTTATTGTAGAGTATTTTATTGAAAAGCGAAAAAGCTCCGTAGGTGCTGCATTATATTCGAAAAAATATTCCCGCAATTTTAGTCCAAAATTTGTCTCCATAAATTGCGGGAATATAAGTTTGTGCGGGAATTTGGATTGTTGAATTACTTTCAAGGTATTAAAGTGCAAAACCAACGAAACCGGTATCTCATTTCACAAACTTTGAACTTATTTATTCACAGATTACTGATTTAAACATTCGTGAATGACAATTCGTGAAACGTTCAAGGAAAATTGTTCTAAAATAACGCGCTACCTTGAGGGTTATTATTTTTAAACAATCCAACAATGGAGCCGTTCGTTTAATCTTCATATCGAAATTTTTCAATAAATATAAATTTTATTGTTTAATTATAAATTAATAGGTTGACATTTAAACAATACATTCAGTATTTTTAATTATATAATAATTGAATTTTATCTTATTTTAGTTAATCAATTTACACAAAATAAAATCTTAAGGAATATATCATGGCAGTAATGATAACCGAAGAATGTATCGCATGTAATGCTTGCGAAGCTGAATGCCCAAATACAGCAAT
>JAENZU010000576.1 GCA_016841125.1 Melioribacter sp.
CCACCAGCATAATAAGATGGTTATTATTTGTAAATCCTACTGCGGTTCTGGGGTCACTGTTAACGTAGCCGACCCCGGAACCGAAAAATGCTTCCTCATTATAGGTTACATTTACTTGTCCGTTGTTAACTAAAGTTGGACCGCCGCCCAAACCTAAAAAAATATTCTCAAACTGAGTACCATTCGCTATTTGCGGAGCCGGCGCAGGTGTGCCATTCTGATTTGGATTCGGCTGACCAAAAGTATAAATTCCCTCAATGCTGCCGTTAAAATGATATATCCAGTTTACCGAAAGATTTTTTTCTTCATCAATTGCGAAAATGCTGCGGGTTGCGTGATAAGTTAAACCGCTTCGGGTTAAAACCTGTACATTCTGTGCTTTTAATTCTCCGGGATAAACAACTGCAGAATATGAAGAGGCGGAACTAATATCAAAGTAACCCCCGTTTATACCGGCATAGGCGCCTACACGAATGATAGAGGGGACAATTCCTTCTTTACCCCCCGGAGCTGTTGATATGTATGGTCTTACGGCAACATCGGGATTATTCAAATCCACATCTAAATACCAAATTTTTAAGATTGGTGAAGTTCTTGAGCCTTCATACAACTCAACCCCATCCGGCAATGTTTGACTGCTGGTTATGTTGGTCCAGTTAATCTGAGCGAAACTAATACCGCTCCACAAAATTATAATTATTAAATATTTTTTCATCAATTATTTCCGGTTGTTAAAAATTAGATTGCAAGTTAAAAAAAATATTAGATTTTAAGAATTCATTATTCCGGGAATTATAATAATCATCAGTTTAAGAATGCGGCAATTATTTATCGGAATCCATAATTAGTAATTAAAGACCTCCGGCTGTTTGAATTTCATTTGTTAAAAATTGGCGGATTCCCGTTTATACAGGAATGAAACTTTAAAAATTTCAGAAGTCTCACTTAATTATAAAAATTTGATAAATAATTAAGCCGGATGAATTAAACTTGCACCTTATAATATTGATTTTCCTAATATTTATAACTACATTTTTTGGACAATTTGAATAAAAAAACATTACTAATAATCTTGAATTCAAATAACAGTAAAATTAATTAATCCGGGAAATTTATTCCGGGAAGCGACTCTAAAAATTTTTTATCATATTAGAAATTAATGATGAGTGAAGAAGCTAAATCGGAAAACAAACAGCAAGACGAATTAAGAGCGCTAAAAGAAAAAATTGCGATATTACAGCAGACCTCCGGCAATAAAACATTAGATTTCAATTATAAAAATTTAGGCATCTCTAATATACTCGGTCAAATTGTTTCTGATTCAGTAATCATTACCGACATCACAGGAACAATTCTCTTTGTAAATAATGCAGCGGAAAAACGCTTGCAAGCTAAATCAGTAAATTTGAGAGGAGAAAAAGTATTTGAATTTTTTCCTTATCATTCGTCTGCAACGCGTAAAAACATTTTTGCAACAATCTTAGATAAAAAACAGTCTGTTCACTGGGAAGATGAATTAAATGGACATTGGTATGATAACATAGCTTACCTATTTAATAATGATAAGGGCGAACCCAAAGCGATTTTGGAACTATCGAGGGATATAACCAAACATAAACACATTGAGGATGAATATAAAAATCTTGTTGAGTACTCACTTCAGCCGCTTATAATTTATCAAAACAAAAGGATAGTTTATGCAAATCATAGGGTAACAACCCTTTTAAATTGTTCAATTGATGATGTTTATGGTGTAGATTCATTAGATGAACTATTAGAATACATACACCCCGAAGACAGGAAAAGAGTAAGCGATATTGCTTGGAAACATATTGAGAGGGTTACAGTTCCTCACCGCTTTGAACTGAGGATGTTCAGAAAAGACTCAAAAATGATATGGCTGGAAGTTTATACTTCATTCATCGATTTTAGAAATAGATCAGCAATCCAGGTTTCATTGATTGATATTACCGACCGGAAATTAGCTGACGAAGCTTTTAGAGAATCTGAAGAAAGATTTAAGATAGCATCAATTCTGGCTTCGGATTCTATTTACGAAATTAACCTGAGGAACAACCAGGCAAAAGTTTACAGCACTTCAAAAGATTCCGAATTGGGAACGCTTCAGACAGAGATAATGAGTTTAGAGCATTTAGATAGACTGATTCATCCGGATGACAGAGCACGATTTGTGGAAGCGAAAAAAAGACTGCACACAAAAGGCGAACCGTTTGAGGAGGAATACCGGCTATTATTTGATAATAATAAAATAGTTCACTTATACGGCAGGGCTCACTTACTGCGGGACGAAAATGGTGAACCTTATAAAGAAATTGGTGTCACTTCTGATATCACAAGCGTTAAACAAGCCAGAGAAGTATTATTACGGGAACGGAATTTATTCTTAAACGGTCCTCTGGCTGCACTCCGCTGGAACAATACCGGACTTTGGCCTATTGAGTATGCATCTCAAAATATTGATCAATTTGGATATAAACCCGAAGAATTTACATCCGGTACGGTTCCGCTATCAAAACTTATCCACAATTATGATCTAGAAGAAGTGGCTTCAACAATTAAGAAAAGGACTTCTTCCGGGGTCTCCTATTTTGATCATG
>JAENZU010000577.1 GCA_016841125.1 Melioribacter sp.
TACCGCATACAATTCCGGGTGAAACAGTAAATAGACTTTGTGCTTCAGGAATGAGCGCCGCTGCGAATGCCGCTCGAGCAATTAAATTAGGCGAGGGGGATCTGTTTATTGCAGGGGGAGTAGAACAAATGACGCGTGCACCTCTCGTTCAATCCAAAGCTGAAAAACCGTTTTCCGGCAAAGTAAATATTTACGATTCAACATTAGGCTGGCGGTTTGTTAACCCATTAATGAAAGAGCAATACGGGACAGAAGCAATGGGAGAAACCGCCGAAAATATTGTAGAAATTTACGATGTGAATCGTGAAGATCAGGATTTATTTGCTTATCAATCACAAATGAAAGCCGCAGAAGCTCAGCGTAATGGCAGACTTGCAAAAGAAATTACGCCCGTAAAAATTCCTCAACGAAAGGGTGAACCGATACTTTTTGAAAAAGATGAGTTTGTGCGACCCGAAACCACTGTTGATATTTTGTCGAAATTGAAACCGGCTTTTAGAGAAAATGGAAGCGTTACGGCGGGCAATTCGTCGGGTTTGAATGACGGTTCATGCGCAATGTTGATCGCTTCTGAAAACGCAATAAATGATTTTAATTTAGTGCCGAAAGTAAAGATAATTAGCTCTGCCGTAGTTGGTGTTGAACCGAGTATTATGGGAATAGGTCCGGTAAATGCAACCCGGAAAATTCTAAAGCGAGCCGACTTAAAATTAAATGATATAGACATAATAGAATTGAATGAAGCTTTTGCTGCTCAGAGTTTAGCCGTATTACGTGAATTGAACATTGATGATAATGACCCGCGGGTAAATCCAAACGGAGGTGCGATTGCATTGGGTCATCCGCTCGGAATGTCCGGCGCACGTTTAATAACAACGGCAATGTATGAATTGATCGAGCAGAATAAAAAATATGCCCTCTGCACCTTATGTGTCGGCGTTGGACAGGGAATGGCAATGCTTATAGAAAAAGTATAAATGATTATTTATTATTGATAAATGAATCAGAAAGATTTAATTGAACGAACAAAAAAGTTTGCACATCGCTGCATTAAACTTGCAGTTACTTTGAAGAGTAACGTTTTAGAAAAACATATTCAAAATCAATTGATTAGATGTTCAACTTCAGTAGCTGCAAATTATCGTGCAGCTTGTTTGGCTCACTCGAAAAATAGTTTCACATCAAAGCTTAGCATTGTAATCGAGGAGTGTGATGAAAGTTGCTTCTGGCTCGAACTTATAATTGATGAAAATATTATTAAGGATAATTTAGTAGAACCCTTATTAAATGAGGCGAAGGAATTGACAGCTATATTTATAGCGGCACGAAAAACAATCCAATTAAATAACAAATAATCACTAATCAATAATAAATTAAAATGTTTTACAAATTTAATAATTATAAACCGGTAGTTGATGAATCTGCTTTTGTACACGAAAGCGCTATAGTTATCGGGAATGTGACCATCGGTAAAGATGTTTATATTGGTCCCGGCGCCGCAATCCGTGGTGATTGGGGTGAGATAATAATTAAAGATGGTTGCAACATTCAAGAAAACTGTATTATCCATATGTTCCCCGGAATTACGGTTACTCTTGATGAGTCAGCACATATCGGGCACGGCGCCATAATTCACGGCGCACAGATCGGAAAAAATTGTCTGGTAGGAATGAATGCGGTTGTGATGGATAATGTCACAGTCGGAGATGAATCGATAATCGGCGCACTTTGTTTTGTGCCGGAAGGAATGCAAATCCCCATTAGAAAAGTTGTGGTTGGAAATCCTGCAAAAATCATTAAAGACGTATCTGATGAAATGATTGAATGGAAATCCGAAGGAACAAAATTATATCAGCAATTGCCTGCACAGCTTTATCAGACTCTTAAAATTTGTAAACCGCTTAGAGAGCAGCCCGAAAATAAAAAATCAATTTCCGCCGATTACAAAACATGGAAGCAATCAGGGAAATAACTTTATTAAAAATCAACAAAACTATATTTGAACTAAGAGAAATAATGTGAAAAATAAAATAATAAAAATTGCAAAATACGGATTTTTAACAATAGCAATAATCTTTGTAGTAATTGTGGGAGTGCTATATTTCAACTACGGCGGCGGAGAAGAATATCCCGACATAAGCACATCGCCAGTTTTAGCTTCCAACGATTTAGAAATGTTTTTCAGCTTTGACGAACCGATTGGAAATGTGGCGGCAAGAAATGACACATCCAAAGTTCAACGGGTATTTTTCACGGTTCATCCGGAAAGCAGACCCGAAAAATTAAAACTTTTGGAAATAGTGAATGGGAAAGCAATTCCATATCCGAGCTTAGAAGATCAATCAAATTTATTTAATACTCCGTTGGGAGTTTTTTGTGATAATCAAAATCGGCTTTGGATTATTGATCACGGGAATCACGGAACCGACGACGTGAATTTATTCTCTTTCAATCTTGAGACAAATTCTCTTATTATAAAATACACTTTTCCTTCAGATGTGGCACAACTTGGTTCCTTCTTAAATGATTTAACAGTAACTCCGGACGGCAGATATGTATTTGTTGCTGATGTAAGTTTCTGGAGGCAAAATCCTGCTTTAGTA
>JAENZU010000578.1 GCA_016841125.1 Melioribacter sp.
AATATTTTAGCCGCTCGGTTTACATTCACGGCAAATTCAATTTCTACAGGACACCGATATACCTCTTCACAAATTTTTAATAACTCTTTCATCAGATCATTAAATTTATAATCATTCAAAACCAGCAGCGGTGCAAAGTTAATTATACGCGGACCGTCGGATGCTGTTCCCGGCGAAATTCTGTTTGAATCTTGATTAAATGTTGAAGCAATATCTTGAATAGAATTGTCGTAATCAGCTTGTTCTAAATTTAATTGTGAGAGGTACTCAGATTCTTTTGTTGGATCATAATTTAGATTAGGACCCATATTTACAGCCCAAAATTTAACCTGGGTATTTTTCATCATATCGCCCGGGTTTGCAAATGGTGGAACCGCCTTCGGAAATGGAGGCGCATACGTCCAAGTTATATCACCATCAACTATTGACTTTCCAAGACCCAGGGCAAGACTTACAACACCGTCTTCAGGTTTTGATTTTCCTATCGAATAATAATTATAAGAACGGGCAACCCCCGAAAAATTTGGGTAAAAGCTATTAGTGAATTCCTGACCCACAACTTGCTGAATAATTACCGCCATCTTTTCATCAGAATATTGATGCTTTGTTGCCGATAAATAATCATTTGCAGCTTTGAAAAATGCTGACGCATATACAAATTTTATTGCTTGAATTAACTTTTTAAATCTTTCATCGGCGCTGTTTTGATTATTCGAGATCATTTTGGTGGCGTAAATTCCGGCAAAGGGTTCATTCTTGTCATCCTCAAGAATGCTTGAAGATCGGACTGCTAGAGGTTTGTGTAAATGCTGAATAATTGAACGCAGGTCACCCAGTACTTGAACCGGAATATCGGCATTCAAAAATGTTTCTGCCACTCTTCTGTCGTCGTATTCGGTATAAGCAATTTCGTATAAATTATTGCTTTTTATAAAATTATCAAATACGCTTGAAGCTAGAACTACCATTTTCGGAATTGAAACTTCAATTTTCGGATACTTACTTTGATCAATACTCTTGTTTATAATGCCGTTGATTTTAGCCAGTCCTGAAGCTTTGCCGCCAATTGCTCCGGAACCTATAACGGCAATCGTTGAATCAGATTGAAAGAAGTTTCTATTATAAACTTCGAATGTTTTAGCCTTATTATTATTTGCAGTATCCATTAGGCGGGTTCATAATTATTTTTATAATAATTAAAAATACAATTCTTTTTAATTATAAGGTAGGGTTTAAAAATAGAAACCCCTCAACTACGAGGGGCTAAAATAAAATAGGTGCTCTAAAATTAAGCCCAGCCTCTATCTTTGCATGCTTGAGCTACACGGTTAACCGATATCACATAAGCTGCATCCCGCATGTAAAGTTTCTTTTTCTTCGCTAAGTCGCTTACAGCTAAAAATGCAGATGTCATTTTAACATCAAGTTTACCTAGAACTTCATCTTTTTCCCAGTAGTAATTCATGTTGCACTGAACTTGTTCAAAATAACTGCAAGTTACTCCGCCGGCATTAGCAAGAAAATCGGGTATCATGAAAATACCTTTTTCTACAATAATCTTATCAGCTTCGGGAGTTGTTGGTCCATTTGCTCCTTCAGCAATTATTTTGACTTTGTCACTAATTTTCGGGGCGTTATCTTCTCTTATTTGATTTTCCATAGCACAAGGCAACAAAATATCAACCTCCTGCTCAATCCAAGCTTCGCCGTCTAAAACTTCGTAACCCAATTCTTTGGCTTTTTCTTTATTTATACCGCCGAATCGATCCGTAATTTTAAGCAGTTCATCAACCTTAACACCACTCAAATTCCTAAAAGAGTATGAAGTTTGATCTTCCTGATCCCAGCTGGAAACACAAATTACTTTTCCGCCGAGCTGATTATAGAGTTTAATTGCGTATTGCGCAACATTTCCGAAACCCTGCACACTTGCAGTGGTATCTTCAGGTCTAATTCCTAATTCTTTCAATGCTTCTCTAACAGTAAAAATAACACCGTATCCTGTTGCTTCCGTTCTGCCGAGAGACCCGCCCATGCCGACAGGTTTACCGGTAATAAACCCGGGGTATTTTCCGCCGGTAATCGCTTCAAATTCATCTAACATCCAAAGCATATGCTGTGCACTAGTCATTACATCCGGTGCAGGAATATCGTTAACGGGACCGACATTTTTAACCATTTGTCTAACCCAGCCGCTGCAAATCTGTTCCTGCTCTTTCATGCTTAAATTGTGGGGGTCGCAAACAACTCCGCCTTTTCCACCACCGAGAGGAATATTAACAACTGCGCATTTCCATGTCATCCACATCGATAACGCTCTAACCGTATCAACTGTTTCTTGCGGGTGAAATCTAATTCCGCCCTTGCTGGGTCCTCTTGCATCATTGTGCTGAACTCTAAAACCGCGGAATACTTTTGTCTGCCCGTCATCCATTTTAATAGGGATGCTGAATTGAAACTCCCTCAACGGAAATCTGAGCAATTCTTTCGTTCCTTCTTCAAGATTAAGAATTTCTGCTACTTTGTCGAATTGAGCTTGCGCCATCTCAAAAGGATTGAACTCTTTACTTGTCATGCCAATACCTCAAAAGAAAAAAATG
>JAENZU010000579.1 GCA_016841125.1 Melioribacter sp.
GTGCTGTAATATATGCGAAATTGAATTTCATTGTTAACCTGTAAATTGAATTTATTAATTAGAACCGTGACAATATCCGCAGAAACCAATGCCTGCAATACCTGTGCTTGCACTGCTGCTTGTTTGACAGTTATAACACACAGCACCGTCAGACTCATGCCAATATCCTTCATCGCTTCTCATAAAGTTTGCATCGTGCGTCTTCGGATTTGTACCTTTTATACCGTCATTATCGGTGTGGCACAAAATACAATTAGGATCAGCACCTTGAACATCATGGCATGATGCACATGCCTCAATATCTCTTCTTGCTAAAATTGCATGTTCGCCTCCGCCGGTTCCTACACCTATTGTCACAAAATTCTGAACTGTGTGTGATAACGGAACTACACCGCCGAGGGCATAATCTCCGCTTCCTTCCGGATTATGACATTCCGCGCAGAAAGTTTCAACTTCATGACAAGTCTGGCATTCGGTTGATTTTCCTTTTGCATCTATTCCATGAGTAAAGCGGTAATTTATTTCGTGCACTCTGCTCAATTGTTGCTGCTTTGTTCCGTCAATATAATTGTGAGGTGAATATGGTGCGTAGAAATCATCAGCGTAATTTTTTTCATCAATCTCATTTGTTGAAACATGGCAGGATTCGCAGAAATTATTGCTGTGACACATTTCGCAATTTGCATCTGTACCTTCAGCCGAAAATTTATGGTTCTTAAAAAATGAAACTGTCTGATGATTTTCGGGTATTAAATTAGCCGTTGAAATGTGGCACGATTCGCACGCGTTTGACGCAACTGAAATATCGTTATGACATTGGAAGCATTTATCCATGGGAGGATTGGTTTGTGTAGCTTCAAAACTGTAATCAACTTCCTCAAACCCTTTATGGCATTCCTGGCATTCCATTTCTTTTTCGCCGGCATGAAAACTATGATCAAAAATCAATGCAGATTTTGTTTGAACCAGAGGTTCATAAACATCTTCGTAGTGACACATATCGCAGTTTTCATCATCATCAACGTCATGGCATGTTGCACAAACCGGTTTTTCCGGCAGAAGCCTGTCCGAAAGATTTGTGCTTTCAACAACACCTTCATGACAGGTTGCGCAATCCGTAACTTCCGAATGCAGTGAATGAGAAAATTTTATAATATCTTTATTTGACTTCGCTCCTTCTCCGCCGCCTTTAAATGTGAATGCGAGGAACAGAACTGCCGTAAAGAGTATGATTGAATATATATATTTCGATTTCATATTATAACAAGTTTAAGTTAGTGTTAAACCAATGGTTGATTTTAAACATAATTCTAAAATCGTTTTCGTAAATTTTATTATTGAAGTATTGACCCTGCAGATCGAAAGACAGTACCCGAAGCGGACGGTAATTTATACCCGCCAGTAATGCTGTAATGTTATTAGTCTCGGCACCTTCGCACAATTTATAAGAGCTGTACGATAGCCCGATCGAAGGAGTTATCAAACCATCCCAAAACGAACGTGCTGTGTAAAGTGATACTGCATCAAGCTCACCCGCATAACCGAACGTTTTGCGGTAAGATACACTGCCGAAATTTGAGTTCACTCCAACCGTTAACCTTTGGGAATCATCGTCCTCATATTTTACGTTTCCGAATTTACCAACCACTGTAATCAGATCGGTAACTCGGTAGTCTAACCCGCCTTCAATTTCCTGAGAGTTGCCGTAATTAAATACCGAGAATATTGAATTGTAACTGACCTTCGGTTCTCTGTAATTATAATAAACGCTTACGCCTAAACGGTCAATCTGATCGTACCTTCCGCTGAATTCAAATTTAGAAGTTGTTTCAAAATTCAAATCATATTCGTACCGGGCATTTGCATCAAAATAATTCGGCAGGTTGTAAGAAATATCTCCGGATAAAAATTTGAATTGATTTGATTCTCTCTGGACAAGCACTTCAATCGGATTTAAATTTTCGTCCAATCTCAAAGCCGTGTAATCCATTGGTTTAAAGTTTTTATCAATATAACTGGCGGCAAACCTGAAATTTTCTATAGCGCTGAAAACAAATTTTCCGCCGAGCAGATAATCGTTTTTCAAATCATCTGTAAATTCCAATTTTTGATAGGCTGGAACGTTGCCGCCGTAAAAACCGGAAATCTGATAACCTTCATATTTTATTGAAAGATTTGCGCCATCATAAACCCCGCCGCCTACGCTGTTGATAACCGATTGGCGTCCAAGTTTTAAGGTAGCAATATCAAATAGATTCCTCGCCTCAAAGAATAAGTTGTAAACTCTAAAACGGGGATCATTCACCAAAGTATTAGAAATATTCGACTCGAAATTCATCCGAGTTTTAATTGAATACTCTCCTTCGTTTACATTCAAATTTAATGATTGAAAAGTTCTGTAATATGTTTCCGAAGTTTGAGCAGTATCAAATCTTTCAAAACTATAGATAGATGATGAAATTCTTCCATTGATATTTTGTGCTATTGCTGCTGCGGAAAGCAGCAGCAATAGAGGAATAAAAAACTTTTTCATCTGTAACCTGTGAGGTTTTATTTTTTAGGAATATTATGCTTTACTTTTTCGTACATTTTA
>JAENZU010000580.1 GCA_016841125.1 Melioribacter sp.
CACGTTATGCTGCGATATCCCTTCTGATTGACTTATCTCAGGAATAGTTAAGCTTTTTTCAACATTGTAAAATTTTGCAATCTTTATTAAGCATCGTAATCCGTATTCTTCTTGTGCACTAAATTTCATCAGAATTCCTTTCTTTCCAAATCATAAAAACTGCTGCCCGTTAAAAACAGGCAGCATAAAAAATCAGCTTACTTCATTCAGTGGAATCTTAGAACCGCATGCCCTGGCATGAACTAACTTGGCGTAATCTTCTTCACTAATTGAAGGACCCTGACGCGAGCAATTTTCATTGAACACTTGCTTCAAAAGTCCGGCTATCTGATCCGGGGTTCTTCCCTCAATATGTAAGCGGGGTAAGCCATAAACCATTTTACCATTCTTCATCAAAAATACCGATGGTGAAGATGGAGCTACCTCAGGCAAATATTTTTGTCGTAGTGTATCAACCGCGTCACGGTCTTGTCCGGCAAAGACGGTCACCAATCTATCAGGAATATTTTTATTCTGCAGAGCCTCTGTAACACCGGGGCGTGCGCTTCCTGCAGCACAACCGCAGACAGAATTTATAACAACTAATACGGTTTCATCATTTTGTTCAGAAAGTATTTCATCAACTTTCTGAGGAGTTGTAAGTTCTTCAAACCCTACATAAACAAGTTCATCCCTCATGGGCTGAACTGCTTGAGGATCATAAAGAGGAGGTCTCAACTGTGTATTCATTTTGTTTCCTTTCAAAGAAATTATTATTTACATAAATCCTAATTCAAATTTTGCTTCTTCGCTCATCATGTCTTTATCCCAAGGAGGATCAAAAACCAGATCAACATATACATCTTTAACGCCTTTCACAGCCTGAACTCTTTGTTTTACCTCCCCGGGCAAACTTCCGGCTACTGGGCATGCAGGCGAAGTCAATGTCATTTTAACATAAGTATTTCCATCTTCGTCAATCTTTATTTCGTATATCAATCCCAACTCATAAATGTCCACCGGTATTTCGGGATCATAAACCGTTTTGAGGTTTTGAATAATATCTTGTTCTAATTTTCCGACATCTACCATTTTCGTTTCTCTTTATTATCTAAACATTTTAATTACTTTGTGTAAGCCGACAACTAACTTATCCACTTCTTCCAGTGTATTATAAAATGCAAATGATGCGCGGGCTGTAGCCGGCAAATTATATCTCTGCATTATCGGCTGGGTGCAGTGATGTCCTGTGCGAATTGCAATCCCGTCCGTATCAATTATTGTCCCAATATCATAAGGATGAATATCTTTGATAATAAACGAGATTACCGAAGCTTTATGTTTTGCTGTACCGATTATTTTTAAGCCATCGATTTCCAGCAATTTTTCAGTAGCATATTTTAAGAGTTCATCTTCGTGTTCTTTCAAAACATTTCTATCAAATTGATTCACGTAATCGATAGCCGCTCCGAGACCAATACCACCGGCAATATTAGGAGTACCGGCTTCAAACTTGTGCGGAATGTCATCGAAGGTGGTTTCCTCGAAGGTGACTTTTCTTATCATATCGCCGCCCCCCTGATATGGCGGCATCATATTTAAATATTCTGTTTTTCCGTAGAGTGCACCGATTCCGGTGGGACCGAAAACCTTGTGACCGGAAAAAGCAAAAAAGTCGCAGTCTAAATCCTGCACATCAACTTTGATGTGCGGTGCGGATTGAGCTCCGTCGATCAATACAGGAACTCCGAATGAATGCGCATAGTCGATGATTTCTTTTACCGGATTTATAGTCCCAAGTGAATTGGAAATATGAACGACAGAAACAAGTTTTGTTTTTTCAGAAATCATTTTTTTAAAAGCATCAATTTCGAGTTCACCCTCATCATTGATGGGAATAACTTTAAGTTTTATTTTTTTTCGGTCGCACAAAAGCTGCCAAGGCACGATGTTAGCGTGGTGTTCCATTTCAGAAATAATGATCTCATCTCCGCTTCCAAAATGCTCAGACCGGCAGAGTGAATTTGAAACCAGATTAATAGCTTCGGTCGCACCTCTTACAAATACAATTTCAGCCACACTCATGGCATTAATAAATTCTTTAACCTTCAATCGAGCTTTTTCATAAGACTCTGTTGCCAGCTCGCTTAAAAAATGCAGACCGCGATGAATATTTGCATTCTCGAATTTGTAGTAATGACTCATCGAATCAATTACCGAATCCGGTTTTTGAGTAGTGGCGGCATTATCCAAATAAACCAGCGGTTTGTCATTTACCCTTCTGGATAGTATTGGAAAATCTTTCCTCACTTGGTAAACATCAAACGTCTGTTTTTCATCAACGGAAGTTTTGTTTGCAATTTCCAAATTAGAGTTCATCCTTAATTTCAACTCTGTGCAGATGTTCAAAAATTTTATGATTTATTTGCTCTTTAAATTCATCAATTCTGAATTTTTCGATTACATCATTTGCAAAAGCTCTTATCAGCATTGACTTTGCAAGTTCAGCCGGAATGCCGCGCGAACGGATATAGAAATATGCCGTATCATCTAAATGTCCAATTGTAGCGCCGTGCGAACACTTTACATCGTCGGCGTAAATTTCAAGCT
>JAENZU010000004.1 GCA_016841125.1 Melioribacter sp.
CGGCTGAACTAATTTCCGCACTTGAACTTCCTTCCCCTTTTAGACTAGAACTGGCTTTTATATTAACATTGATACCTTCAAGACTAATATCTCCGGAAGTTTTAATATTTATATCACTTGAGCTTTCTAAATTTATACCGGAAGAACTCATCTCTAATTGATTTCCATTTTCATCCTTAATTAATATTGAGCCTTCTTCATCCGAGAGGGTAACCATATTTCCATTGGGCGTTTCTAATTGTAAACTTTTCTTACCATCATTAAAAATAAGTTTAATGCCATCTCGTGTAATAAATCCTTTTTCATCATTCTCACTAGCGGCATCTAACGGAGCCGGTTTTGCACTGCTATTTAACATTCCCAATACAACGGCATCACGCGGGTCATCATTTATAAAACCAACTATTACCTCATCTCCAATTTCGGGTCTAAAGAAAGCGCCTCTATTCTCTCCTGCATCGAGCGAAGCAATTCTCGCCCAAGTCCCTTCAGTTTGTTCATCTATTATAGGGACTTTAACTAATACGCGATGCTCACCATCGGGATCATTTTCAATCTGAGTTACAACACCTATCTGTAATCCGTTCACCGCCGAAACCAGGCCGGATGCTTTTTGTGAATGAATATTATTTTGATCCGAAAACCATTCCGGTGCAATTCCAAACTGGGCATAAGTGAACCAATTACCGCTGCCTATTTCATGTTTCACACCCGACACAAATACATTTCCATTGAACCTATCGCCAACTCCTCCCAGCTCAATTATATCACCCGGATTCACATTTGAAATGCCCTGAAATTTTACAGTGCCTCGGACTTTGGCTAAACGGGCTCTCAACATTTTGGCAGCAGCCCATGCACTTAATTCTTGCTGATCAATCTCACCCGAGTGATTCAGATTAAATTCCGTACTACCGCTTGCCTCAGATAATTCGCTAAATGAAAGATTGCCGGGATCCGTCGAACCGGCTTCATCAGATTCGCTTTCGATAATTTCTTGATTTGCATAATCCCAAGATCTGCTTTTTACCGATGAAAACTGATTGCGTGAATCTATTTCCGCATCAAACTCAAGTATAGTTGCACCAAACAGTAATTCTATTGCAGGACTCTTCGACGGGTCGGGTTTGGCAATTTCAATTTCATCATCTTTTGTAAAAACCATCATTCCGTTTACATCGGATCTGTTAACCATAAAATCCCAATCGGTGCAGTAATATTGCACCAACTCCTTATGCATAACTTGAGTATCTCCAATCAAACTCGTCAAACCATTTTCATTAATGATCGTAGAGATCACATCAGAATCTTTCATCTCATGGAAGTACTTGCTTTTTGCGGTAGAGGTCATTTTGAAAGCTTTATGTTTGCACTCAACAGTAAGCGTCGGTGGTTTATTATGCCTTGTTTTTATATTGTGAGAAATAATTATGCCATTAAAAATCAATTCCTCATTAGAATGATATCCTGCTGCTATTTCAATTTCCTTACCCGGTATGAAAGTATCTGAATTACTCAACGGAAAAGTTTCGGTTGCAGGATCACCGTCAAGCAGAATAATTTTTGCGGACGATATTTTATTAACCCCCATTGAAACAGTAATGGAAATAATATGATTTTCCGAAGATATCTCTGCACCATCAACCTTAATTGTGAATGTCGGATTATCAGAAGCTGCAGCGGTATTTATAAATCTTTGATTCGGCATAATATTATTAAATCACCGGGGGAAAAATCAATGTTTGCCCCGGCTCCAGTTTTGAAAAATTATTGAGTTTATTTACTTCGGCAATTTTGATGTAATAGTTTTTATCTCCATAAATTTGATAGCAGAGCGAAGGCAGAGAATCGCCATCTTTAACAATAATAAAATGACTCAAGTCGGGTGAACTGTCGTCTGCTTCGGCAACCCTTGTGCGGTCATCCCTAATTTCAATAAACGTACACTCTATATAAGCTCTCAGCGGTTTGCCGTCGGGATAGAACATTTTATATTTTACATCGGCTTTGGTAAGCACACATTTTGATTCAAGCTTACCCCAAATAATTTTTAAATAGCGGGGTCGGTGGATTGCTCCGTCGTAGCCGACAACATTAAAGAAACTCTCCACTTTGTCGTGTACTTCAATCTTTTTACCGCTTGCACCGGTTCCGTCAAATATAAATTTGAAATTAAGTTCATTCGGTTTAATTCTTCTGAATGAGCCTGGCAGTGCGGTTGTTCCATCTCCCTGGGCGGTGTTATATTCAACATTCATAATTTTAGAATATTCTTCGGGATTGTAATAAACAGAATATTCATCAACCGGATCTTCCGAATAGTCAGAACTGGTATAGGCATAGATCATCAGTTTTTCAAGTTCGCCAAAATTATTCATCTACCGCTCTTCCTTCTCTTTTAATATCTCAATGACCTGTTCTACACATTCGGCGACGATCTCCTCTTTCTCTTCCGGTTTAATTTTTGAATCTTCACGCGACTCTTTTCCTTTGGGATCTACAACTGCGCGTATGATTATTTCATTAATTTGGATTGGCATCTCATACCTTTTTGAAATATTGATAAGCAAATTCAATTGATTCTACGACGATACTATTTTCTGATGCGTTAAAATCAGAGACAGACCACTTAACCGGATATGCATTCACAAAACCGAATGTCTGCAGCGGTTCGTGTTTTTCATTTAATAAACTTACCGTTAGATCGATAGGATGAATGTCAAAATTATTTAGAGAATTTTTTATCCACCCAATCACAGCGGAGTTTGTTAACAATCCTCTCTTTAAAACTAAATTCTGATATTTCACCGGTAACGGCAGCTTATGGCGAAATCGGTTTTCTCCTCCTTCTACAATTTCCTCGCGTCCGAACTCTTGCGAAATGCCGGAAACCTCGCTAAAACGGGAATCATCCGATGAAGAATCGAGACCGCCAAAACTTACAACAAAGTGAAATCCTACAGGCGGATAATTTTCAATCATTTATTCATTCTCGATTTTTAATCCTTCATGAGCAATTTCAATCGATTCAATAGCCACTTCGTTTCCCGTGGCTTTTAAGCCGGGACCTTCCACCTTTACGGGGAAGCTATTTCTTACCTTCCATGTCATCACAGGTTCGTGCTCTTCGTTGAGAAGGCTGATCACCAGATCTCTTCTTTCGACCTTATTGAGTTTAGTTGTATTCAGCCAATCAAAGAATTCATTGTCTGCAGGAAGAATTCCTCTTTTCAAAGTGATGTTAGAATACTTAGGAATACCGGGCATTTTTAAACTTGAGTAAACTGGACTTGCACCGTCCCGGTATTCAATAACTTGCTGTTCGATCTCAAGACCGGACACTTCGGCGAATCCTATTTTAGTACCGCCCCACTCAACCTGGAAATGAAATACGGGTAATGGATAGTCTGCCATTATATTAATCCTTTTATTCTTAGTGAAATATTTTCTTTCTTATTTAAGCTTCCTGCATTTTGTGTGAGAATTTCAGAATAATAAATTCTGCAGGACGAACTGCCGCCATTCCAATTTCAACATTCATTCTCCCTTCCAAAATATCCACAGCAGTCATGGTTTTACCTAACCCGACATTTACAAAAAATGCCTGCTCGGGTGTTGATCCTGCAAGCGCTCCATCCCGCCATTTTTGGACAAGATAATTTTCAATCATACTCTTAACTCTAATCCAGGTGTTAGCATCATTTGGTTCAAAGACTGCCCAATACGTAGATTTCTTAACTGACTCTTCCACCATATTGAAAAATCTTCTCACCGAAACATAACGCCATTCATTGTCGTTGCCGGCAAGTGTTCGGGCACCCCAAACCAACGTACCCTTACCGGCAAAAGCACGGATGGCATTTATCGATTTTCCTGCTGTGGTATCAACATTTAAACTTGCCTGATCATTATTGGTGATTTTTATTGATGGCTCAACAACATTCATTAAACTCACGTTTGCTGGCGCTTTCCAAACTCCGCGTGAGCTGTCCACTCTTGCATAAACACCTGCCACAGCAGTCGAGGGGGGAAGTTCTACTTTCACTTTATCAACGGCTCTTTTTATTAGATTGTAAAGAACATTGTTATTCTTTTTGATATCATTTGAATCAAGAGCCTTTCCGGTCAAATCAGTAGTGACAGCACCCCCGCTTTTTTCAGTATGTGTTTTAATTGTCACATCACTCTCTTCAGATTGAAAGTTGAGTGAGGTTTTTAAAAATGGATGATATGCGGCGCCGTATTTTAGATAATCTAAATCTCCCGAAATATTACTTCTGAAATTTACGGTGTTCTGATTGTGTATATCGATAATTGCAAATCTATCCTGCAGCAGTCTGCATTGATCGAGTGAGTGATTCAAAGTTTCGTAATAATCAGCTTCCGCAAGATCAATTGCATCGGGAACCACGATAAGAGTCGGCTCATCTTCCTGAGCAAGTTTATCAATGCCTCCCTTCAATGCTGCTTTATCGGGGGCAGTTCCATATTTACCGACAGATACAATATAACAGTTCCCTCCGCCGTTATTGAAAAACATCTGCATTCCGTAATACATCCTATAAAAATTTCCCGTGGTATCTCTGGCAGCAGTAATTTCAAAAGTACCTGTCGATACGTCTTCAACTAAATCAATGTCGAACGATTCCTTGTTTGCTTTGCCGTAATAATTTTCAAACTCAACCAAAGAACTAATCTTAAATGGTTTGTTGTGTAAATCATCATCGACAGTCATCTTGGCTATTTCGGTGTAGCCAATAAAAGCCGGAATAGCTGTTTCAACTTCGGCCACTGAAGGAGGAAATGTTGCGACCTCTTCAATGTAAACTCCGGGTGTTTTATAAGTTGGCGCCATGGTTCTACTCTTATTTTAGTTAAACATATATGTATATTTCTGAATAAACTTTATTATCCGAGGCATTTGGTTTAATGCTATCGGAAGATGCATTCGGTAAACCATCTAATAAAATTGTATCTCCGCTGGTAGTGGATCGTTTAAGTTGTAATCCGTTATTCATTTTCTCTTTAATGTCCAATGCGGTATCCGAAATAAAAGGGATTGTAAATTTCCCGTTGTTGTTTGTTATTGATGATTGCCGCGTGAAAGTTATCCCGGGAGGCTGCGACGATATTGATAGTTTATTCGGAGTGATTGATGTATCGTAATTAAGAATAACGAAGTATTTCCAAAAAGTTTTGCGGTTATTAATTTTAAGTTTATACAACTTGGACTTAACTTTGCCGGCAATAGTTAACAATCTATAATTCAGAGGTGTTGTTGTGTTTATAAAAATCTCTATCACTCCGAAAGCATTTTTCCTCACAGCTTCATCCGATGAATAAAACCTGCTTACTTCTGTTCCGCTCACCTCTATGGAATAAACACCGGGACCATCATTTGCAATGTTTACATTATAATTAATGTATCCCCCCACCACGTTTACGACTTTTTCGTAAATCGTATTTCCCGATTGATTTTTTACTTTTACAGTTGCAGTATTATTTGGTGAAGGATATCTAAAAGAAAAAGCGCTGCCTTTTAATTGGAAGCTGTCACTACTATTAATATAGGGGGAAGTTGAATCACCACTTAATAATAAATCTCCGTCCTGTTTATTATCAATCAAATTACTGAAGTAATAAATTTTGTTTATGGGGTTCTCTAAAGGAAGATCAGAGTAATTTTCCAGATTGTTGGTCTTGCGTAAAAGTAAAAAATTAAGTTTAGCATCTTTCAAATTTTTTAGCGGTCTGTCCCCTGCGGGATTGGTTGTGTCAGCTTCATAAAAAACTGAAATCCCCTTTTGAGTTTGACGAAATTTTAATCCCAATTTTTGGATGGTAGCGGCAGTGTTCTGTGATGGTGCAATTTGAAAATCACGACTTACCCCGTCGTTATAAAAACTATTTTGAATTTCTGCATCGAAAAGATTTTCAAAAAGTATCTTCATTTAAATTACACCTTGCCCGAGTTGATGTTGACCGTTGTGATGGGCGGTCCCTCTTTGCTTGCTGTATCTTCCTGAATAAACAGCGACTTAACTTTGTAAAGTACTGATGGTAAATAACTTGTGCCGATCGTATTCCATAAATTTTTCTGCTCCTCAATGCCGAGGGTATGCATCTCAATAATTAGCTGCTGAATTTCATTATCCAACTGCGGAGTGTTTTGATGATTAAATACATTTTTGCTCTGGAAACTTCTTATAGCTCCTGCCAAAAATTCGAGTCCTAGTTTATAATCCTCAAAGTTTGCGGAGATCATCAAATAAAAGTTGATTCTAATTGCGGGATTTTGGTGGGAGTAAGTTCCGCCTGAAGTATAGGTTGTACCTGACTGTGACTTCACAACCCGATCTTCTTCAATATTTACAACTGTTAAATAGAGGACATTTTTCGCTAACGAAACACTGCTATGTTCATTAAGCAGACTGAGATCTACATTTATACCATGCTCATTTTGAAGAGAGGGCATATTTGTTAATCGCTCAGAAATGTAATCTTTCAACAGCTCAACAGCCTTACCAATCATGTTTCCTTTTCCCTTACGTATTATGTTGGTATTCTGATGGAACTGAAAAAACTACAGATAATTTAGGATAAGAGGTCTTTTCAATGTTAATCGAAAATAATTATAATAAAATAAATTTGCAAACTTAATTAACATGAATGACTGAAGATTTTCATAAATCGATTGACACTATAAAATGTTCAAATTTCAATAATCAAATTGCAACCATTAATTTGGATTTACTTTGAGATTAACAATTCACTATATTTATAATTGAATTTTGCACCGACTTAAAGCAGCGGTTACAAAATCAGCTCGAATAATTCAAAACTTGATAGGACTTGATCTAAAGGACAGGTACCGATGCAAAACCGAAAATATCCTTACCTTATTATTGGTAATGGAAGACTAGCAAAACATTTTAAGCATTACTTCGATCTCTTAGGTGTAAATTATCTGAATTGGCACCGCCAAACCGGGGAGAGTCTGGATTTAATTTTGCCGGTTGCTGATAAGTTATTAGTGCTAATTTCAGATTCTCAAATAGTCCCCTTTATTGAAGATCATAGTTCGATGGTCAAGGAAGATCAAATTTGGATTCACTGCTCGGGGATGCTTGAGACAGAACTCGCTGAAAGCGCTCACCCTTTGATGACTTTTTCAAACGAGCTTTATTCAATTGATACTTACAAATCTATTCCATTCATAACCGCCAAAAATCGTTTGTCATTTATTGAATTATTTCCTGAGCTTCCTAACGATAGCTACTCGATTGAGTCAGACAACAAATTGCTATATCATACTTGGGCAGTTATGAGTGGAAATTTTGTTTCAATTTTATGGATGGAATATTTTAAAGTTCTAAAAGATAAATTTGGTCTGCCCCCCAAAGTGGCTTGGCCATATTTAAATCAAATAAAAGAAAATATTTTTAACGATACAGATCCATTAACCGGTCCAATATCAAGAGGTGACTTTGTTACTATTGAAAAACATCTCGAAATGCTGGCTGATGACAATTTCCACAAAGTGTACAAAGCATTTATAGAAACACAAAATAAATCGAAAGCCTCAGGCACACAAGATGAATAACATATCAAGATTTCAAAAATTAAAAAACGAAAACAAAAAAATTTCTGTTGTTACATGCTATGATTATTGGTCGGCAAAAATTTTAGCTGATACAAATATCGATGCAATATTGGTTGGCGACAGTGCTGCAATGGTTATGCACGGATATGAAACCACAGTTAATGCAGATATTGAAATGATGGTATTGCATGTTAATGCGGTTAAAAAGGGAGCCTCTAATAAAATTTTAATTGCCGATATGCCATTTTTAGCGCATCGGAAAGGAATTACTCAGTTGGTTGAGGCCGCAGATAGATTAATTAAAGCCGGTGCAAATGCAATTAAAATTGAAGGTGCCAAAGGAAATTTAGATTCGATAAAATATTTAGTTGAATCTGGAATTCCGGTTATGGGGCACCTAGGATTAACGCCCCAGTCTGTTAATCAAGTAGGAGGCTTTAAAGTGCAAGGTAAAGAAAATGGCTCAGCCGAAAGGATAATTGCCGATGCAGAATCACTGCAGGATGCCGGGTGCTTTTCATTAGTTCTGGAACTCGTACCATCCCAATTGGCAAAAGATGTAACAGGAAAATTAAAAATTCCTACAATTGGAATAGGTGCCGGTAAGCACACCTCAGGGCAGGTTCTGGTGCTTCAAGATCTGCTCGGCATGGATGATAAATTCCAGCCAAAATTTTTACGAAAATACCTTGATGGTTTTAGTGTAATTAAAGAGGCAGTCAATAATTATGATACCGATGTAAAACAAAAATTATTTCCCAATGAAGAAGAGAGTTATTGAATGATAGAAGTTATTAATTCCGTTTCTGATTGGAAACAAATATTAGCAGATAAAAAAAATATAAAGAGTATCGGCTTTGTTCCCACAATGGGCGCTCTGCACAAAGGTCACTTATCTTTGGTTGAAAAAAGTGTTGAGGAAAATGATCTGACTGTTGTAAGCATTTTTGTTAATCCCACTCAGTTCAACGATCCAAATGATCTAAAGAATTATCCCCGCAATTTTGATCAAGACAAAAACCTGCTTGAGCTGCATAATGTAGATTACATATTCTATCCGGACTATAGCGAGATATATCACGATAATTATAGATACAAAGTTCAAGAATTGGAATTCAGCAAAAAACTTTGCGGTGCTTCAAGAGATGGTCACTTTGACGGTGTGCTCACGGTAGTAATGAAACTGCTTAATATCATTGAGGCTGATACTGCTTACTTCGGCGAAAAAGATTACCAGCAGTATTTACTTATTGACGGCATGGTCAAAGCATTTTTCATGAAAACTAAAATCATCCCATGTGCAACTATTCGCAGTGCAGCCGGACTTGCTCACAGTTCACGCAATGAACTGCTGACACATAAACATAGGGAGATCGCTCCGTTATTCGCAAAACTATTAAGATCCAATTTATCGGTAGAAGAAATAAAAAATGAACTGAATAAAAGTGAATTTAAGGTTGACTACATTGAAGAGATCGGCAGCAGAAGATTTGGGGCTGTGTGGCTGGGCAAAGTAAGATTAATCGATAATGTAGAATTAGGAAGGGAGCAAAATGATACTATGTCTTGATGTTGGCAATACTCAAATATATGGCGGGGTTTACCATAACGATTTACTATCATTACAATTCCGTAAAACATCACGCTCCCAATTTTCATCCGATGAAATAGGTGTTTTTCTAAAAGGTGTTTTGAGGGAAAACAACATAGACCACAAAAAGATAAATCAAATTGCGATATGCAGTGTTGTACCCGATAAAATTCATTCGCTGAGAAACGGCTGTCTTAAATATTTTGCCATTGATCCATTTATTCTAAAGCCGGGTGTAAAGACGGGACTCAAAATAAAATACAGAAATCCCGTTGAAGTAGGTACAGACAGAATTGCAAATGCAATTGCCGCATATTCTCTCTATCCCAATAAAAATATTATTGTTGTAGATTTCGGGACAGCCACTACATTCTGCGTTATCTCTAAAGAAAAAGAATACCTCGGTGGGATCATACTTCCCGGCATTCGAATTTCAATGGAAAGTTTGGAGAACAATACTTCCCAACTTCCTTCGGTAGAAATTAAAGCTGTAGAAGACGTAGTCGGAAGATCGACTGTTGAATCAATTCAGTCCGGATTATATTTCGGTCAGATAGGAATGGTAAAAGAGTTAAAGAAAAGAATAACCGATGAAGCCTTCAACGGTGAGGAACCGGTTGTAATAGGCACCGGCGGTTTTTCTCGTTTGTTTGAGGATGCGGATTTATTTGATCTCATAATTCCAACTTTAGTTTTGCAGGGTTTAAAGACTGCACTAAGTATTAATTCTAAGAAATCGGAAGAGGAGTAAATGCAGGTTACGTTATTAAAATCAAAAATACATAGAGCCAAAGTGACAGATTCGGATTTGAATTATGAAGGATCAATCGCAATCGATACTGCTTTGATTAAAGCAGCAAAGTTGTACGAATTCGAAAAAGTTGATATTTACAACATAAATAACGGCGAACGATTTTCTACTTATGTAATTCCCGGTAAAAAAGGAGAGATAAGTTTAAACGGTGCCGCCGCAAGACTTGTCCATAAAGGTGATCTTATAATTATAGCCAGCTACGGTGAATACAATGAAGTTGAAGCAAAAAATCACAAGCCGGTACTTGTTTTCGTTGACGGAAAAAACAAAAGAAAAAGTATCAACTAGTTTCAGCTTTGTTCGTAAGCTTGTTTAAGCCAATTGATTAAATCTTTATCAACTTGATTTTTGTCTTCAATCTTAACACGATGACTCACCATCGAATTAAAACTGCCGGATTTTTCCAATCTTCCCTGCGGTTTCACATCTTTAAGATTTATTCCAACATCAACCCGCGTTTTGGTTGACGGCTGAATTATCGCAAATTGCTTATTTCGACGGACACTTACGTAAGCCTTCTTCGGAGCTAACTCAACATCCTTCCCGAATTTATTAACTTCCTTTATTATAGAATCATAAATTGGTTTGAGATTGGCTTTATCCCCCGAATACTGCTGGGTAACCAGATCATCCGAATCGGCTGAGCCTGCATCGGCTTGTCGTGCTTTCATTGAAACGAGATTTGCATATCCGTGTGTAAAACCATGCTCGGCTTTTAAGTATTTTAAAATCTCGCCGTGTTTAGTTAATCCTTTTTTATTTACAACCTTTATCCACTCTTCGAGAGATTTTCCAAATTTCTCTTTAAGATTTTTAACCATTGTCATTTCTGCTTCCTGCGGTGAAGACATATAATTTCCTTTCGTTTTTTGATTTTTATAAAGTTAATAATTAAGCAAATAATTTTCACAGATATTTCCGCATTCTAATAAATTTTTAATATATTATGGCACGTAAGAGATATAAGAATTACGTGTCTCACTTTGCAGAATATTAAAAAAGGAATATACAATGTTGATGTATTTAGGACCAGGATTAGGAGGCGGAGTTTTGCTGATAATTATTGGTGTCTTGGCTTTGATAATTATCACACTCTTTACGTTTTTCTGGTTTCCCATTAAGCGCTTCTTCAAAAAGAGAAAGAAATGATATTTGAATTTCTTGCCGGAATTTTTGTAGCGGTCTCGGCGGGGATATTTTTTCTTGCAATAAATTACATCAAGTCTGCCAATGATTGGATAATTGAAACATCAAAATTTATTTACTTCAGTGGTCATCCGGTTTTAAATGATGACGAGATTTATAGTCTAATAACTAAGAAGTTCAGAAAAGTCTTTTCCTCATTTCTCATTATTATTATTAAGACTTTCATTTTTATCATTGCTGCTCTTGCAATAGTTGCGTTTAGTTCGATCGCTTTGCACTTTATAATATCCGGTTCAATGAGCGACTTCAACAGTTTTGATCTTGCCTCAAAACTTTTTCCTGAACATCTTTATGATTGGCCTTTTATTTTAGGCACGTTAATTCCGATAATCATTGTCCCACTTATTCAGAAGAAGAAAACGACAAATCCAGATGATCCTTATACCCCGCTCGAAAAGTTTATGCATTATCTATTTTTAGGCAATGCAAACATCTCTAAATTGCTATTTAAATTTGAATTAATAAAAAATAAGAAATTTTTAGAATCATCAAGCACAAAACAGAATGTATATGTATCAGGTTTAGCAAGAGCAGGTACTACAGTGCTCATGCAGTATCTCGCACAAATACCTCATTTTAAAAGTCTCACTTACAGGAATATGCCTTTCATTTTTTTACCAAGAACGTGGCTGAAACACTCTTCAAAAAAAGAGGCTGTGGAAACAGAGCGTTTTCATAAAGATGGAATAAAGCATAGCGTTGATACACAGGAAGCACTCGAAGAACCATTTTGGCGAAATTATATTGGTGCCGGTTACATTAAAGAAGATGTGATCACTGCACACTCGATTGATGATAAAATTTATAACAACTATGATGCATTTAGAAAACTGGTTGCGGAAAATTCAATTTACCTGGCTAAGAACAATAACCATTTATTACGCGCAGAATCATTGCATCAATTAGATTCAAATACCGGGAATAAAACCATTACAATTATTCCCTTTAGATATCCTTACGCTCAAGCGAAATCTTTACTAACCCAACATAAGACTCTATCATCTTTGCAGAATAGAAATGAATTTGCCCTCGATTACATGGACTTTTTAGTTCATCATGAATTTGGGCTGCATCACAAAATGGCAATTCTATCTGAAAATGAAAACAGCCATACCCCCAAGGGGGATAAAGATTCAATTGAATACTGGGCAAATATCTGGTATTTATTTTATAAAGAGGCGCTAAATAAATATTCTGATAAAGAGAATTTTTATTTTTTCTGCTATGAAAAATTTGTGGAAGATCCGCATTCATCAATAGCTAAAATAATTTCTTTGCTTGAAGTGCCTGATGATCAAATAACCTCAATCGAAATAAAAAAGTTCACACCTAAAAAGAATAGCGAACCGGAAAATATTAATCAAGAGTATATAAATCTTTATAATGCATTAGTTTCAAAGGCGGTCAACAATGAAAGCTGATAAATTTATTAAAGTTATTCGTTACCTTTTGGTTACTTTTTTTATCATTTGGGGTGTGGCATGGCTAAGCATTCGAGGTTTTAAAAGAAATGATGTAAACAGAAATTTTGTTGAAAAAACTTTTATACTAATGCACAATACTCCTGATATGATTAAGGAGTGGTTTAAGAGTTCCGAACATCAAATGAAAATAATTTCTCATGATGAAATGACTGAACAAATCGGGAAGCTCACAAAATTTGATAAAGTAAATGATTCCCTCTACTTGCTTTACTACAATTATATGGGTGATGAGAAAGGAAAGATATTTTTCCAAAGCATCAAATCCGGGGAGATTCTTTATTCATGGAATCTTCCGATGGATGAGATAATGCAAGACTTAATAGAAATAGATAAAAAATTCAATGAGAAATACTACTCGCAGGAAATTAACTTAAGATTTTCAGATCGAGTCTCAAAAAATATTCCAGCTATTCAAATCAGTGCCCCCATTATGTTTAAAGATTCATCTATTGTTTTTCATTGCGGTATTCTCGGATATTTATACAAGCTGGATAAAAATTCTAGCATACTTTGGAAAAGTAAAAGTTTGACACACCATTCAATTGAGGTTGATGAGGAAGGAACTATTTGGACATGTTCCGTAAACCTCAACAATGATTTCGCAAATAGATACGGTTTTAGAGACGATGTAATATTAGGAATAGATCAAAATGGAAATGAAACTCACTTTATTTCTCTAACAGATATGTTCCTGAAGAATAGACTATTTAAAGATCTGATCGGTTCAACCCCCGGTGTAAAGAATACATACGGACTAGATCCGTATCATCTTAATGATATTCTGCCAATAGAAAATGATGGAATTTTCTGGAAGAAGAATGACCTCTTTATTAGTTTGCGGCATCAGAGTATGCTGGCTATTTTCCGTCCAAATACAGGAGAAATTATTTGGCACAAAAAGGGTCCCTGGTATGCACAGCATGACATTAACATTGTAAGCGATTCCGTCATATCAGTTTTTAATAATAATACACTTTTTACAATTGCATATATTATTGCTGATTCAACAAGTAATATTGCCTACTATAATTTATCCAGCGATACTACGGATTATTATTACTCAAATGTTTTCAGCTCAGGTACGCAAGGTCGACAAAGTTTGATTCCAAATGGCGAACTGATAGTTGAAGAGACCAACACCGGTAAGTATATCATTTTTGATAAAGATAAAAATGTTGAAGCTAAGTTTTATATACCATTCTTTTCAGACTCAACAAATGCGATGAATCCAACATGGGGTAGGGTTTATTTGCAAACTAAAGATGACTTCATTCATTTTTAAACATATCTCTTTTATAGTGATCCTGCACAAATCCATTTCCGAATGAGTTCGAACTTAATAGATCAAATTTAGTTTCCGTTCCAGTTTCTCCAAATAATGGAATCCCATCTCCGAGCAGTACCGGTATTTTTGTTATAATCATCTCATCAATTAAATCTTCCTTCAAAAAACTTTGGATTGTCAAACCACCATCGATATATAGATTCTTCAACCCGCGTGATTCCAATTCCGCAGCAAGTTCTTTAATTGATTTGTTTGTTAATTTTACTTTTCCGGACAAATGATCATCAATCAATTTCAAAGTTCGGCTTAAAACAAATACCGGTTTATCATAAGGCCATGCACCAAATGTCAATACTTTTTCGAATGTGTTTCTCCCCATTATTACTGCATCAATTTTTTTCATAAATTCGGAATAACCGTAATCATTACCGTCAGGATTAGGAATCTCATTCAGCCAATCAATGCTGCCGTCTTTCTTTGCAATATAGCCATCGAGGCTTACTGCTATAAATACAAAACATGCCATGAACTTTCCTTTAAAATAAATTTTAGCAAACATGAAAATAAATCCCCACCAATTATATTGCAATTCAAAAAGAAAATGTAGTACGTCAAATTGCATTCAAATCTTAATTTGGATAGTTTAGGCATGGTGTAAATTTCATATTTTTTGATTCAACAATTTTTAACGGGGTAATAAATGGCGTGTACTTTCATTCACATTTCCGATACTCACCTTGGTTTCAGCGATCTTGACATTCAGGACAGCAGCGGGAAAAACATTCGGGAGGAAGATGTTTATAAAGCATTTTCCGATGCGGTGGATTATATTCTAGAAAGTAAACCGGATTTTATTCTTCACAGCGGAGATATTTTTCACAGGTCTTCACCAACGAACAGAGCTCTTGTAGAAGCTTCGAAACAAATCTCGCGGATCACAAATGCGGACATTCCGTTTTATATGATCGCCGGCAATCATGATTTTCCAAAATCTGTTTTTACTTCACCTGTGCATGATCTTTACAGGATAAACGAGTTAACCCATATTGCATTCAGCGAAAAACTTGAAGTGGTGGAAACTTCAAACTGTATTCTTCACTTATTACCGCATATAAACAGTGAAGAGAAATTTCTGGAAGAGGTTAATAAAATTGAGATCAAAGACAGAACCAAACCAAATGTTTTATCCATGCATCTAGCCGTTTCAAATTATGCAATGAATGAGTTCGGCGAACGTGTCTTTCCTCTTGAGAAGGCTGGGCTCTTAAAAGAGTTTGACTACGTTGCATTGGGTCATTGGCATCGATATGATCATTTGAGTAAGTTCGGTAATGTATACTTCAGCGGTTCAACCGAAAGAACCTCCGACACACAAACCGGTTACGAAAAAGGATTTGTAAAAGTTACAATTGATGAAGAAACCAAAACCGAGTTTATACCTTTGAATCTTCGCACTTATCAAAAAATAATAGTGAAAAAATGTTCTGAAAAAACAAGCGATGAGATAATAAAGGAAATAGAAGATCAACTCTCATCAGTTGAAATTTCGGGCGGAATGTTTCATGTTCAAGTGCAGGAAATTGAAGAGACAAAAGTAAACGATTTTCCCCGCACACTATTTGAAGATATTTTTGAAGGGGCATTATTTTTCAATGTATCAAAAACAATAAAAGGTTCTGAAAAAGTTATTGAGATTGACAGTGAATCGTTTGATCTGAAAGAATATTTTTTTGATGAACTTAAAACCGTATTTGAAGGAGATGACCTGAAAAAGGTAACGGATCTTTCAAAAAAATTGTGGGACGAGTTAGAGGAGGAGGAAGCAAATGCAGATTCATAAAATTATGCTTCAAAATTTTAAGCAGTACAAATATGAAGAGATTGAATTCCCCGACGGACTAATCGGCTTCATCGGTAAAAACGGTGCGGGTAAATCAACCATATTCGAAGCCATATCAAATGCCTTTTACGGTAAGTTTGAAACCAACAAAGATCTCGTGCGAAACGATAAAGCTTCAACAAAAGACCATGTTAAGATTGAATTGAGATTCGAGGATAAAGGGAAAAACTTTAAGGTAGTTAGGGAATATCGTGCTTCAGCATTAACCGCAAAAGCAGACTTATATCGAGATGACGAACACTTGGCTTCGGGTTCTCGAGAAGTTGACAAGCAGATCAGACGAATAATTAAAATTGATTATTACAATTTCAAAAACTCTTTCTTCGCCCATCAAAAAGATGTGACTTCATTAATGAACTTGGGAATTAAGGATCGGCAGGAATCTTTCCGTAAAATGCTGGGTCTGGAAAGACTGGATAAATTGGAAATCAAAATAAAAGAAGAAGTAAAGGAACAAAACATTGAGATTAGAGCAAAGCAGGGTGAGTTGCTGACTGACGCACAAACTCAAGAATTAAAAGAATCTTCCGAAGCAAAGGATGCCGAGATTAAAACCGCCAAAGAAAAAGTTGAGGCTCAAAAAAAGATTGTAGCTGAAGGAGAAAAGGCTTATCAAAAAATTAAGACTGAGCTAAATAAATTGGAAAAGCAGAAATCTGAAAATGATAAACTACTTAACAAGATTGAAGTTCAGGATACAGAGATTGCTAATAACGCCCAAAACTTGAAAGACTCAAACAATGAATTGAAAGAATTAAAAGAAGGCTACGAATTATATAAAAAGCTGCTACCCAAAAAAAATGAGTATGAAAAATTTAGCAAACGAATTTCTGAGCTGCAGGAAATTAAAACAAAGTATAATCAAAAATTAAATCTTCAAAAAACAATTGCTACTAATGAGAGAAAATTATCGGCAGAAAACGAAAAGCTTAAGTTAAAAGAAAGTGAATTAAAATCGTATGATGATGTTGAAACAAATACATCCAAGCTTGATGACTCTCTGATCTCTGAACGAGAGCTTCTAAAATCCTTTATCGCTAATAAAGACACCTTAAATAAGCTGGTTGGATCATTTGCAGATCAGATAAATAAAAAGAAGCAGCGGATGGAAAAGATTGAGAATATCGGCAGAGATTCGGACTGCCCCGAATGTGAAAGACCGCTTGGTGATCACTACGATAATCTGCTTAATAAATATAAATCTGAGATTTCTGAATTAGAGTCAAAGGCAGAAATTGAACAAAATAATCTTGATGAATTAAATTCCAAAATTTCAGCGAAGGAAAAAACGATTGATAACTTGAACGATGATTTAAGTGACCAGAAAAAGAGAAGTGAGAGAAAAGAAGCTATCAAAGAATCGATAACGGATATCAAAAAAGTTATTGTTTCAATAAACGAAGAAGTAGAAGCAGAGAAAAACGAACTTGCTCAAATGGAAGATGTGAAATTCAGCGAGGAAGAATTATCCGAAGTTCAAAGTAAAGCTGTGATTTTAAAACCTGATTATGAAAGGTGCTTGAGTCTTGCATCAAAGGGAGAGGAGATCCCGAAGAAAGAGGAAGAGATCAAAAATCTTAACATCCGAAAAACCAAACTGCAGGAAGGGCTTACTCTTCTAAAAAAAGAATTGGACGACTTAAAATTTGACAATGAAGAATACATCAAAATTAAAAACAGCAGAGAAAAAAAAGAAGAAGAGTTAAACGAATTGAAAGAGATCTACCATTTAATGGAAAAGGAATTAAGCAGTCTCGATCATTCATTAAAGGAAATTAAAACCAAATTGAAAGCAAATGAAGAGCTGCAAAAACGAATTGAGGTTTTGGAAAAAGAAAAAGATTTATATGAGAAACTGAAAAGAACCGTCACTGTTTTCAAAGAAAATATTACGTCACGTGAACTGCCTGAAATTTCGAGAGAAGCATCCAATCTCTTTACCTCTATAACAAAAGGAAGATATTTTAATTTAAGAATAGATGACCAATTCAACTTTGTTGTTACGCGCGATGACAAAGAGGTTGAGCTTAATACACTTTCTGGCGGCGAAAAAGATCTTGCAAGTTTATGCTTACGAATTGCGATCAGTAAACGTATATCGAAATTAGCAGGGAGAAGCAATATGGGTTTTCTCGCACTCGATGAAGTTTTCGGCAGTCAGGATGAAGACAGGCGCGAGGAATTGCTGAATGCTTTAAATGAAATCTCAAAAGATTTCAGACAGATATTCGTTGTATCACATAATCAGGATGTACAGGAAGAATTTCCGAACCGGCTGCTAATCAGTAAAGTCGGGGACTACAGCACCGCAGAAATGGTAAGTTGACCCTTAAAGTTTAAGATTGTAGTGCGGTTGAAAATCTATTTTCGCAATAATTTTTGAATCTTGCCAAATTCTGTTTGCTGGACTTAAGTAATTTATTTACAGCAATGCGGTACTTTACTTTATCATAAAGTCGGGAGATAAAACTTTTTTTCTTATCAAAATACCCCGGAAGAAAACGTACTGACAATCTTGTTCCGCCATTAATTGGTGAAAGTTTAAAATCGGAAATAACAGTGAAACCAAAGCCCGCGTCAGCTTCTTCCAAATAATTAATTGTCTCATTCCTTTTCTTATTTGCCTTTGTTACAAAGTGAATTTCGAGATCTTCAAAGATGCATGTATGTGAAGAATTAACTCTATTTATAGGCGAAGCTTGACTGATGTTTTTTACTCCTTCAACCCACTCATATTTTGTTTCGGAATCGATAAGTGCAGCATGCACATCAGCTATAGATGCATTGATCTCGATAGAAAAATTGTATTCTCCCTCAGCCTCCGGCAGTTTTTCATCTTCAGGAGGAACCGGAACTTCTGCGATAAGTTTGGAAAGATCAGTTGCTTTAATTTCAACTGAGCCGAATTTTTCATACTCCTCAGTATAATCTTTTAGCGTCACCCAGTTATAATCGTCAGGATTCAAATCTTGCTGAATTGCAGAGTAACTATCAGTAATTAAAAAATATTGATTGAGCGGAATATTATTTTTAAGTAGTCTGTGCGCAAGGATAACATCGGCACCCATTAATTTTACATGGTCATGAACGTCAATAATTTGAAACTCTCCAAAGTGCAAAACGAATTTCAAAGTTAATCCCGAAGCGTTAAGACAAGCACCGCAGCGGCAGACGTTATCCCGTTCAATAATTTTCAAATAATAATGAAACGCAGTGAAGATTTTTGAAACCTGCTCGAGAGCACTCCTAAAATCGGGCGGGTCACCGAATTTATAGAAAAGCACAGCATCCCCTTCAATCTCGGAAATTTTTAGATCAAGGATATTTGCCTTTATGATCTCTTCAATTAATTCCGCAATAATGTGACTGCTGTGGCGCGATTCGGTTTGAGTTACAAACTCCGTGAACCCGCTGATATCCGGTATAAATATTATTCCGTTGTTCGGCATTTATTTACTCAATTTTACTTTCAAGATATTTGTCCTCTTAATGTTTGTAAAGAAAAAACTTGACTGGAAGGAATTAAATTTCTTTGTCATAATAAGACTTGATATCCGCAATATAATTAATTATGTTTTATCAGCAGCAAAAAATAACAAATATCTTCACTCCGTCTAACTTTCCCATTATTAGAAGTTGCTGCAAAAAATGTTTTGCTATTTCGTTGAATCGATTCAGTACCATGCCCTGATCAGTCATTGCTGAGTTTTTCTGAACAAACAATAAAAGATAAGGCGGCATTATGGGATATACCGGTAAAGAAATAAAATTTGAAAAATTATTATCAATTCTTTCACTCGTTTTTCTTTTAGGTTTTGTTCTAACTTTATATATGATTTTTTCTTCTCAAGCAATCAATTCAACCTATCTTTATATAACCTCAGCAGTTTTAATTTTAATGTTTGTTTTGAGCAAAACGGCATCCGGAGGAATAAGGGACAATAATATATTTGCGGATATGCTCTTTGTTTTTCTTTTGTTGATTGCGCTTGCTTCGTGTGTAGTTGGAATTGTTAAATATGTTGAGACTTCCACAATCAATTTATTTCTGGCGGTATGCTTTGTGATTTCGACATTTCTTTTCATTGTTTTATTAATTATGTGGAGAAACTCTGTAATTGAAAGATTCGATTTGCAGGTCCTCTCACCAACCGAAGCATTGAATTACCGGGCACTCTCCGAAGTTGTAATATCCGATTTTAGACCGGAGGGATATTCATTCGACACGATCGTTAAGGATTTTGACAATTACTTAGATCACATTAAAAAGGGTTCAACTTTACAAGTGAGGCTTGTTTATTTCGCACTTCAATTTATACCGCTAATATTTTTTAATCTGCCCCTTACGTGGATGGGAAAACAAAAGCGGGTTAACTTCATTAAAAAAAGATTTTTAAATACAAGCGGTATCTTCCGCACAATTTTCAGAAGCGCAAAGCAGCTCGTTTATTTTGTTTATTACAGCAGCAAACCGAGTTTCAAATCCACCGGTTATGTGATATTTGAAGAGAGAGAGCGTTTCAAAGAGATGAAGCAAATACCGGATCCCGAACCACTTGACGTAACCACCATAAAAGAGTCGAAAGAAATACATACCGATATTTGCGTAATCGGGTCGGGTGCTGCCGGTGCCGTTATTGCATATGAACTCGCAAAAAACACGGGCAAAAAAGTCACCGTGTTGGAAGCCGGTAAATATTTCAATCCGCAAAAAGATTATTCCAATATGGAAACTGAAATGGTGGGAAAGATTTACAAAAACGGCGGACTCGAAATGACGCAGGATTTTGACCTCGCAATAATGCAGGGAATTTGCGTGGGCGGGACTACTACAATTAATAACGGAATTTGTTTTCGAACCCCCAATTATGTGTTTGATGTTTGGGACAAACTCGGAGCAAAAGTAGATGTGGACAAAATTGGAAAGTGTTTCGATAGAGTCGAGAACATCATCGGTGCCAAAGGTTTAGATTTAAACAAGATTAGCAAAGGTTCAAGCAAGTTTTACGAGGGTGCCGACAAATTAGGCTTAAACCCCGATTGGTTTGTTACGAATTTCAAAGACTGCGGTGGTGCCGGCTATTGTAATCTAGGATGTAAGTATAATCGCAAACTCTCTATGCTTTTGAATTATCTGCCTATGGCGGTTGAGCATGGTGCGGAAATTATTGCCGACTGCACCGCTGTAAAATTCAGAACCGGCGGAAGCAAAGCAGAAAAACTCTTATGCAAAAATTCGAATGGAGATGATATAATTATAACGGCGGATAAATTCATCATATCGGCAGGAGCCATTAACTCAAGCGAACTTCTCTTAAAAAGCGGGATCAAAAAGAATGTCGGCACAAGAGTTTCCTTTAATATCACAACACCAATGATGGCAAAATTTCCGGATACATTAAATTCGTTTGACGGAATACAAATGTGCGCGTATGTTGAGGGAGACGGATTTTTATTAGAAACGGTATTCAATCCTCCCGGAACTTCTTCGCTGGTAATGCAGGGCTGGTTCGAAAAACTCAACGAGAGAATGAATGACTACACAAAATTTGCCACTGCCGCGCCTGTAGTCGGAAGTGAACCCAATGGCACAATAAAGATGTCTTTGTTTAATAAAGCATCGGTAGATTTCGATTTGACACCCAAAGACTTTAGAAGATTGAAAGATGGAATGAAATTATTGAGCCGTGTATTTTTAACGGCAGGTGCCGAGGAAGTTCTGCCCGCATCTTATAATGATTTGATTATTCGCACGGATTCGGATTGTGAAAAAATCGATACGGAAATTATAAAGACCGAAGATGTAAGCATGGGTTCTGCCCATCCTCAAGGGGGAAATCCAATGTCTGATAATAAAAATATCGGCGCAATCGATTCAAACTTTAAAGTGCACGGTTACTCAAATTTGTATGTGTGTGATGCAAGCATTTTCCCTACGGGAGTAATGGTTAATCCTCAGCTAAGCATAATGGCAATGGCAAACTACGCAGCAGATATAATCGCCGAAAATGGGTAGATACAAATACTCAAGTATTCTTATTGAAAAGATTCATTAATCCTTTGCTGGAAGTTGATTCGGGTCGTTCGGGATTCCAAATTTTCTCCATCACTTTTTCGACCAATAATTTCTTAGTCTCATCCGGCTCTTTCATGGTTGATGCAATTCTAAAACAAAAGAGTACATTGTGCATGTGCATCTGCCGGTTATAAAAGTAAGTAAGCTGCCCGATTGAACTTCTGTAAACCCAAAGAAATAAAGCTGAAATGATTTCAACAATTGCGCCCCCAGCTATGATCACAATGTTTATATCTGTTCCGGGTGATTTTAAACCGAATTGCTCAAGCGGAATTATGTATTGCGCAATCCCGACAACAATAATTAAAAACCCTATCCACATTGCAATTACACTGTTCATAAAACTTTTTCGTGTCTGACTCAATCCAATCAAATAGTAAGCTTCAAGCTGTTCCCGGCTGTATTTGATTAGGGGCATCAAGCCTTCCTGCTCGGTGTTCTCTGTTTGTGAATCTACCAGTTTCTCCGCATGCCTTATCCTTCCGTGCGCCTGCTCCAATGCTTTTTCCTGATCGGAAATATAAAGAGCTAAAATTTTCTGAATTCCGATTGCCGGAATTACCGGTAAATATACGGGCAAAAATACGAGAAAGAACAAGGCTAGTATTGAAGGAATCGCAGACCATCCGAGTGGCTCAAAACCCCACATCCAAACGGCGGGCACAACTTTGAACCATACAAACCAAGCCGCAAGCAATCCCAATGGAATTCCGATGATACATAATATTAATGCAATGGAGCGCCATGTTTTCTGCTGCTCTAAAAATTTAAGGATTGTGTCTGTATAGCTTAATTTCTTCTTCGATTCTTCCGAAGCAGACTTGCTTTCATCATCTTTTAATTTATCATCAGGCATTTATACCTCAAACTGAATTGTTTGAAATTCTAAAACTTATTGCAAAGACAATACTTTGCGTAGAAAATAAATCGAAAACACCTCGAGTATTAGATCAGTTGTCTTAATTTAATTATCGGAAAGTTAATCGGCAATAGCTGCGGATTTAAAAAACTGAGAAAGGATTATTCGAATTTCTTCATGAATATTTTT
>JAENZU010000581.1 GCA_016841125.1 Melioribacter sp.
GGAGATTTAGTAAAAATTGTGGCTATCAGTGAGGAAACAGCACATTACGAGGTTGTTGATACTGTTATCTCCTTTACCGGTAAACATTCAATTATCGGAAGATCGGTTGTTATTCACTCCGGTGAAGATGATCTTACAACACAGCCAACGGGAAATGCAGGAGCCCGAGTAGGTATGGGCGTAATTGGTATTGCTAATCCTGATCTGAAATAACTTTGATATTAAAAGAGGCTGCCTAAATATCACAAGAATCTTGTGGCAATATTTAAAGGAGCAATTCTGTTTTGCCCACTCGTTTTAACGAGTGGGAATAATTAAACGCCCTTTTGTGACAGCCTCTTTTTTATTTAAACTTTAATAGAAAAATCTCATTCCATATTTTTTAGATGAAAGGGAAGTGATTTATGGATTTACTAAGCATACTTGAGTTCGAGTATTTCAATAATAGCGTGCAGGATTATTTAATCTCGGCTGGAATAATTGTGATCAGCTTTATTTTAACGCCGATAATCAAAAAAATTATAATAAAGATCTTCAAAGAAAATCAAATAGTTACAAAGTTTACAAAGAAGTTTCTAGCCCCAATTTTATATCTCTTAGCATTTTACCTGGCAATTAACTTACTTACTTTACCTGCCGCTGTCTTCAAAGTGCTTAAGGTACTATATATTATATTGTCGACGTGGTATGTAACTAAATTGATGGTAATTGTTTTCGATTACGTCGCAACTCAATATTTGGAACATAAGCAGGAAGATGAAAAACGTCAAAGACTTCGTCCATTGCTAGCGTTTTTCAATTTTGGCATTTGGATTCTCGGGATACTGATCCTACTGGATAATCTTGGTTTCCAAATAACAGCCATCGTAACAGGACTTGGAATCGGAGGTATTGCTGTTGCGCTTGCGGCTCAAGCAATACTGGGAGATTTATTCAGTTATTTTGTTATCTTTTTTGATAGACCGTTTGAAATTGGGGATTTTGTTATTTTTGAAGAAAAGATTGGTGCTGTGGAAAAAATAGGTATTAAATCTACAAGAATACGTGCCCTAAGTGGAGAAATACTCGTTGTATCCAATTCGACGCTTACAGGCACTAAACTTCATAATTTTAAAAAGATGGAGAGAAGAAGGGTAGTATTTAAGTTCGGTGTTGTTTATCAAACTCCGATCGAAAAGCTGGAAAAAATTCCGGTTATTGTTAAAAATTTAATTGAGGAACAGGATATTACAACTTTCGATAGATCACACTTTTATCAATACGGTAATTCAAGTTTGGACTTCGAAAATGTTTATTATATTTATACGCCCGATTATAATAAGTATATGGATTCACAACAGGCAATAAATCTTGGGTTATATAGAAAATTTAAAGAGGAAGGAATTGAATTTGCGTATCCTACAAGAACTGTTTTTGTTGCAGACTCCGGTAACAATAATCTCAAATCCGAAGCAGCCTAATCTAAAAACTTTGAAAAGGAGTATTTAGTTTGAACGAAACAATTTTACTGGGCTTAATGCTTATTCTCCTGCTGGGTATAACGGCACAGTGGCTGTCGTGGCGTTTACGTTTGCCTTCAATACTTCTGCTGCTTATTTTCGGTTTTGTTGCAGGTCCCGTACTAAATTGGATAAAGCCTTCTGATTATTTTGGGAATTTGATCTTTCCCTTTATCTCTATTTCCGTTGCAATAATTCTATTTGAAGGGGGTTTGAGCCTAAAAATAAAGGAACTGCGTGAAGTTGGCAAGGTAGTCCGCAATTTAATTTTATTTGGAATCCCGATGACGTGGGGGCTCTCACTTTTATTATCTCACTATATCCTTCATTTATCGTGGGGTTTATCAGTGCTGTTCGGCGCTGTATTAGTAGTAACCGGTCCAACAGTAATATTACCGATCTTAAAGCAAGTTCGCCCAAAGGGAAATATCAATTCTATTTTAAAATGGGAAGGGATAGTTAACGACCCCATCGGCGCTATATTGGCAATACTTGTTTTTGAGGTGCTGGTTTCTTCGGGCTTAGGAGAAGCAACAGAGATATTGGTTTTTAATTTGGCAAAAGCATTCATTCTAAGCGGTATTTTCGGAATGGCGGGGGCAATATCGATAGTTTACTTATTTAAGAAAAATATTATTCCTGAGTATCTGCATAACGCTGTAACATTATCTTTTGTAGTTTTTGTTTTCGCGGTATCAAATATTGTACAGCATGAGAGCGGATTGTTTGCTGTTACACTAATGGGAATTTATCTGGCAAATCAAAAAAAGGTACGTATAATTGAGATAATTGAATTCAAAGAAAATTTAAGACTGCTTTTACTTTCAGTTCTTTTCATCATTTTGGCTTCAAGATTGGAATTGCAGGATTTGAAAGTTATCTCAACGGAGATAATAATATTCACGCTGCTTCTTATCATTGTCGTAAGACCGGTTTCGGTATTCGTTTCAACTCTCGGTTTAAAGTGTGATATAAAATCATTGGCATTTATTTCTGCCCTTGCACCACGGGGTATAGTTGCCGCAGCAGTTGTTTCGCTCTTTGCAATTGAATTGGAGACTGCAGGATTTGTGGAAGCCGG
>JAENZU010000582.1 GCA_016841125.1 Melioribacter sp.
CAAAGTAGTTATTCGGTTACTGATAATTCCATTAACAGTTTGGTGATAGAATATAATCAATCACTTTCTCAAAGTGTTGCAGTTGACAGTTTGTGGAACTTGGTCAGTGTTCCCCTAAAGAATAATGACATGAGTTTTTCAACACTATTCCCCGAAGCCACCTCTTCTGCTTTTATTTTTAACGGCAGCTCATATGTACAAATTGATACTGCCAAAGTCGGAAAAGGATATTGGTTGAAATTTGATCAATCAAATATTTATAATATGGAAGGAACAAGAATTATTGATCCTATTGCAGTTGATTCCGGTTGGAACATTATCGGTCCTTTTGACGAAGAGGTTTCCGTTTCCCAAATTTCCAGCAATCCTTCCGGTATCATAACAACTAATCTCTTCGGTTATGATAATTCTTATGTCATTGCAAATACGTTAACGCCGGGAAAAGCTTATTGGGTTAAGGTTGATCAAGCCGGGCAATTGAATTTAACCGGAACTAACAAACTTTATTCAGCCAATACTTTTCTTTCAAATTACTCAGGTAAATTGAAATTTATTGATGGAGTAGGCAGAGTCGCCGAATTGATGATCATCGATGAAGCACCGAATTCTACATTATTTGAACTGCCGCCGAAACCCCCGGCTGGTGTTTTTGATGTTAGATTTACAACAGATAAGATTGCTGAACAATTGAATAACGGAAGCAAAAATATTGTGATCAGCGGTGCGGTTTACCCCTTAACGATAAAAGCGGAAGGTGTTTCAGTTAGAATAAAAGACTTTATTGACGGAACGATTTTTAATGAATCTATTTTGAACGGCGAAGAGCTAAAACTAAATAATAGTGCGCTGAATATTTTAAGTTTGGAAATTAATCATTTAAACGCCGCACCGATTAGTTACTCCCTGCAGCAAAATTATCCAAACCCATTCAATCCATCAACTTTATTAAAGTACTCATTGCCGGAAGCCGGTTTTGTAGAGCTTAATATTTTCAATAGTTTGGGTGAATTGGTTAAAACACTGGTCTCTCAAAATCATGAAGCCGGAAATTATCAAGTGGAGTGGAACGGAAAAAATCAGTATGGACAAAAGGTAGTAAGCGGAGTTTACTTCTACTCAATAACCGCCGGGGATTTTCATTCCGTTAAGAAAATGATGCTTTTGAAATAATAGACCAATTAAATTTATCCCGGTAGGGATTTACTGCCGGGGTAAAAACTTTTGAGGTAATATGGGTGTATTTCAACGGGTAAAATTTTTGGGCGGTGACGGATCTTCAATTGAAAATGCATTTATAATTAGCGGTGCAGAAAATGAAATGGAGGGCGTTGATGCTGAATATAATTATCTCGCTTCTAAACTGGGCAGAGAAAATGCTGATTGGCGAATAGTACTTCAATCTGCAATTATAAATGAAGAACAATCATTTGATGTGCTATTGGTTGAAGAAAAAGATGGATCACAACAAGAATATTATTTCGATATCACCGGGTTCTTTGGTAAAGACTAAAGCCTAAGAACCGAATCTCGGATTAACAATATTATTGTAGATTGAACCGAATGTGTATGAAAGCCCGAATGAGATCCAGTAATTAAAATCAGTCTCCAATTCTCGCTGTTCTAAAAGAACATCTTCAAGTGAAGCTTCACTTCTCGGTATCGAAAATTGGTCATGTATTGCTGAGAATCCGCCGTGCAGATCTAACGTTAAGCCCCGTACTAATTGTAAATACATGCTTCCATTAATTCTAAATCTATTTTTCTCTAAGTCTTGAACATGTGTTGCGGCAGATCCTGATATACTGATGCTGCCCCATGGTTCAATCAGATCCAAAGTAATTTCCAATTCAGGTTCAATTAAAAATTCTTTTTTCTTAAAGTAGATAGTCTCTTCGTTGTAATTATGAAATTTATTCCATGCACGGACATCAATCCTTAATTGTTTTGAATTGAAATCTGAGTAGGGAAAAATATTATACTCAATACCGGGAGCTGCGGAAATTTTGAAATCAAAATTTTGAAAAGTAGATGATGTCATATATAGCCACGTGCCGATTGACCAGTGATCCGATAATGATCTAATCAGATAATTATATGAGGTTTGTTCCCGGCTAATATTTTTGATAGTCTTATTCTCATAATCATAATTTCTCTCTTCATAATCACCGTGAAAACTGATCCTCATTTTCCAATCTTCTGTAATTCTTGTTGAAGTGATTGAATATTCAAACTCTTTCGAACTCGTAGATTTTTCACCCTCAAAATAACTCTCCAATCCCAGCCTGAATACCCAGAAATCCCATGGGTCATCCTCTTTCCGTATCTGCTCATCAGCTGATTTGCTATAACTAATTTCGATATCGTCAACAATACTACTTTTAATAATGTATGGCATCAATGCAAGCTTAAGTGTTTTTACAAATTTTTTTCTCTGGCTATCGTCGGTATCTGTTACATCGGTTGCAAAATTCAGCGTATCATTTTTATTTAAAAATTTCCTTAATCCATAAACAGTAAATGTAAATAATTCTCCGCCGCTCCCTGTTGAGACGGTATTCAATTGA
>JAENZU010000583.1 GCA_016841125.1 Melioribacter sp.
AAGAGAGAATTGGTACAACTCTACGACATTTGAGATATTCAATTGCTTTGAAGGAAGAACCCCGACGGGCAATAATTCCATTCCGTAAATATTATCAGGGTTATTTGAAGGGAATGCCAAATTCTTCAAAAATTAGGCAGCAGCTTTACAGATTTGAAGAATATGCTCCCATTGAAGATGTCTTAATGAGATATTTAGAAGAACTAAAAAACTATTCAGAAATTGAAACTGTGTGATCTAAATTGAATAATAAGATTATTCGGCGCAGCGCAAGATTAATATCAAATATACTCGTCCCGCCGACTTTTCTTTTAATCACTTTTACATTCATCGCAATTAATTTTGAATCGCCCCTTAATATTTTACTAAATCTCTTCAACAGTCTATTATTCGGCTTTCTGCTCCCAATCTTCATATTTATCATTTTACGCAGAATAAACTTGGTTGGAGACATCGATGCAACAATTAAAGAAGAGCGGACAACACCATATTTAATTGGTTTATTTTTAAGTATTTTAGCATTGATCATTTCATACTATTTCGAGCTGCACATTATTACAATTTCTCTTTGGTATGTTTACGCTTTACTCTTTATACCGTTAATAATTATCAATAAATTTTGGAAGATCAGTGCTCATGCGATTGGCGCATCCGTGCCAGTTGCACTGTTCTTTTACTTAGGTAATTTATTTTACTTATTATTTTTTGCTATTTTATTATTAGTTGGATTCAGCAGAATTGTTTTAGAGAAACACACGGTTTCACAAGTGATAGCAGGTTCACTGATCAGTTTATCAACTACATATTTCATATTAAAATTAATTGCAGGCTGATATGTCATTCAAAAAAGATTTAATAAATGCCATTGAGCTTTTTGCCGATTTAATGGACTTCAAAGGTGAAAACCGATTTAAAATAAATGCATTCAAAAATGGGGCTAATATTGTTCGACGGTTGGAAGGGAATATTGAAGAATTAATTCACTTGGGGAAAATTCAGGAAGTTAAAGGAATTGGCAAAGGGCTTTCTTCATTTATGGCTGAGTTTTATCAAAAGGGGACTGTTGAAGATCTTGAAAATATTCAAAAAGAAATTCCCAATGGATTGATGGAAATATTTAATATTAGGGGATTGGGAGCACGAAAGATCAAAGTCCTATATGATGAACTTGGAATTGAAAATATTAGCTATTTAGAAAACGCATGTTCAACAAATAAAATTGCCGATTTAAAAGGTTTCGGTGAAAAATCCCAAGAAAAAATATTGGAAGAAATAAATCGATTCAAAAAGGCAAGCGGTTACTTACGTTTGAACCGTGCAGAAAATATTGCTGATAAATTAGTTGAGGAATTAACTAAAATTAAAGTTTGTGAGAAAACAATAATAAGCGGACAAATAAGGCGTGCTCTTGAAATAATCAATAAAATTGAAATTGTTATTCTGGTTTCGGATATTAAAAAATTTTTAAGTGAACTTAGTAAAACCTTTAAATATAGTAAGTTAAGTGATGCCAAATATGATATTGTTCATTTGAAAGGATTTGAGATAGAAACATTATTGTACATCGGTGAAACTGAAAAAAACTTATCGGAAATATTATTTTTAACGACAGGTTCGGATAAATTTTTGGAAAAATTAGAATTTGATCCAAAAGAAATTAATTGTAAGAGCGAAGAAGAAATATTCAAAAACTTGGGAATTAATTTCATAATTCCCGAAATGAGAGAAGAGCAATATTTTGAATTAAACAGCAAAATGAAGGATAACAGTGATCTGGATTTATCTAAATTCAAAGGATTTCTTCATTTTCACACAACACAATCCGATGGGGTGAATACTTTATCCGAAATGGCTGCCAAAGCTGAATCGATGGGATTTGAATATCTCGCTGTTTGTGATCACAGCAAGAGTGCATTTTATGCAAATGGTCTAAAAGAAAACCGTATCTTATTGCAGAAAAAGGAGATAGAGCAATTTAATTCAAGTTCTAAAATCAAAGCATTTCATGGAATTGAAAGTGATATTTTAATCGATGGAAATCTCGATTACGATTCAGATTTCATGAACAATTTTGATTTTGTTGTAGCCTCAATCCATTCTCGATTTGATATATCCGAAGAAGATATGACAAAAAGAATTATTATAGCGGTTGAAAATAAGTTTACTGATCTTTTAGCACATCCGACCGGAAGATTACTTTTATCGCGAGATGGATACAAAGTGAACATCAAAAAGGTGATTGATGCATGCTCCGCCAACAATGTGGCTATTGAGATTAATGCGAATCCTCACAGATTAGATTTGGATTGGCGTAATATATATTATGCCCGCGAAAAAGGCTGCATGTTTTCTATCAATCCCGATGCGCATTCAACAGAAGGAATTGAAGAGATCGAGTATGGAATTAAGATTGGCAGAAAGGGCGGAATTCAGTCGTCGGAAGTAATAAACTGTTTTGATCTAAATGAATTTAAATTGTTGTTGAATCGAAAAGTAAAGCGAATTAACTTATAAATAAAATGAGGAAAAATGGAACT
>JAENZU010000584.1 GCA_016841125.1 Melioribacter sp.
GTTTTTATGCCGAAAGTTTAGAAGATGAGAGACCGGCACCCGATCAATTTGTGGATCAATTAGTTTTGATTGTTGATGTGACCGATCAAGTCCAGGAAGCCTTTACTAAAGGAGATACCCCCGAGAAGAAGATTGAACTCAGAGATTTGAAAATTGAAGAATTAGAAAAACGGTATTCGGAAGAAAAAAATCTTATTTGCCGTGTTGTGAGATTATACGAAGGGGGCAAATATTCTCTCTATGGTTACAAGCGATATAGTAATCTCAAACTTGTAATGGCACCGGAATTTCAAGTAGCTTCAACCGGTTGGGATTGGGACAATTTTACTTATCCGCGTTATGAATTGGACTTTATGTTTTTCCGTGCTTATGATGAAAATAACAAGCAGCTTAATTCAGAAAATTTCTTTAAATGGAGTAAAAATGGGGCAGAGGAGGAGGAACTGGTATTTATCATCGGAAGACCGGGAAACACAGATAGACTTTTAACCGCTGCCCAGCTAGAGTATTACCGGGATACTTTCTATCCGGCAATGGTCTTAATATTTAATGAGGTTTACAAAGTTTACTACGTGTTGTTTAATAAACATCCCGATAGAGAATCAGAATTGCTAAATGCAGTGATGGGATTTGGTAATGCACGCAAATCTTATGCGGGCACGCTATTAGGTTTGGAAGATGAATTCCTTATGGCAAAGAAAAAAGCTTTCGAAAGAGATTTCAAAAATAAAGTTTTTAACAATCCGGAATTGAAAGAAAAATATGGTCATGTTTGGAATGCAATTGAAACCGCACTGGACGAACTTAGAGAAATCTCCGATGAATATTACGGTTTGAATATCCGCTCTTTTATAATGCCGGTTTATTTCGTTATTGCAGATAAACTGGTCGATTACGCCGAACAATTGAAGCTGCCTAATGAAGAAAGAAATGAAAAATATAAGGAAGAAAATTTGAATAAAACGTTGTCGGAAATTTTTCCTGAAAGTTTAGATAAAGAATATCAAGATTTAATGCTGGCAGCAACAATAAATTATATGTCCGGTACACTGCCTAAAAATCACAAGATCATAACTGAAATTTATGATGGGAAAGTCGGGCAGGAGGCAGCGACTGATATATTGAACAAATCGATGCTGACGACAAAAGAAAAGTTTGATAAATTTATTCAAAATGATCCCCAAGAAATTTTCAACTCAAATGATCCATTGATACAAATAGCAAAAATTATAAATGAAAGGATGACGGAGCTGCGCAAAATAAATCGAGAAATTCAATTAACTCTTCAGTCATTAAACCAAATGCTTGGCGAAGCTGTTTTCGAAGTTTATGGTAATTCACTTTCACCCGACGCAACTTCAACATTGAGAATTTCCGATGGACAAATAAAGGGTTATGAATACAACGGTACAATCGCTCCGCCGTTCACCACTTTCTATGGAATGCTCGACAGGTTCTATTCTTTCGGTGAGAAAACGTATCCATGGGGATTGCCGGAAAAATGGCAGAATATACCTGAAAGTTTTGATCTCTCAACAAAAGTTGGGTTTGCTTCCACAAATGATATAGTCGGCGGAAATTCAGGAAGTTCAGTAATTAACAAAAATGGGGAAGTAATAGGTGTGGTTCATGATGGAAATCTTGAAAGTTTAACAGGCGATTTTATTTATTTGCCCGAAGTTAATAGAGCAGTCGGTTCCGATTCACGCGGAATCATGGAATCACTTATTTATGTTTATAAAGCGGAACGATTAGCCCAAGAATTGAAAAATGGTAAAATTGAAAAATAGAATTGAATCAAAATTTAAAATCCGTTGTTATTTTGTAAATAGAGGAGACTTATGTTTAAGAATAAATTAATATTGATTCTTCAATTAGCAATAATAGTATCGCTAGGGGCACAGACAAAAGTGCTTACATCCTACGATCTTTTCAAATTGAAAGATGTAAATGAAGTAAAGGTTTCACCGGATGGGGAAAAGATTGCTTATAGTGTTAATGTTCCCAGGCCCTTTACAGATGAATCCGGTAGTGATTATGAAAACTTGTATGTTTATGATATCCAGACAGGTCAGTCTAAAAATTTAGTTGAGGGTAAAGTAATGCTTTCCTCATTGGGATGGACTCCGGATTCCAAACAGATAACAATTATCGCATCAATTGGAAGAAGTAATATCAAACAAGTTTACAGTATAAACATTAAAGTTGGCAGTGCAGTTAAAGTTACAAATTCAAAAACATCAGTGAAGAAATATAGTTGGAATCCAAATGGTTCTTCTATACTTTACACTGCAGAGTCTAAAGTGGAAAAGAGAGAATATTTTGATAAAGGATTCAACCAGGAAATCTTCGAAGAAAATATTCCTTCGCTCGACCTTTACATGATGGATTTCTATACACGTAAGGATACAAAGCTTACAGAAGATGTTGCTGTATTTGACTTTAAGTGGAACAGTGCCGGCGACAAAATTGCGGCAGCCATTGCACCCGATAATTTAGTTGATGATTCATATATGTTTAAAAGGATTTTTGTTA
>JAENZU010000585.1 GCA_016841125.1 Melioribacter sp.
ACTCTGTTCGAATCAGCCTTAGAAACCAAGGTTGATTGTCTTAAATTGCGCTTTCTTTTAGTAGATTTAGAAGTTAAGATATGCGCTTTGTAAGCTTTGTGTCTTTTGATTTTACCCGTGCCGGTAATTTTAAAAGTTTTTGATGCGCCACGGTTACTTTTCATTTTAGGCATTGTATAGTTACCTCAATTAATTTTTCTTCTTAGTTTTTAAAGGTGCGAGGATCGCATGCATAGTGCGCCCCTCGAACTTTGCTTCCTGTTCAACTTTTGAAAAAGGTTCTAATCTTTCAACAAATTTATCGATCAACTGCTGACCGTGTTCTTTGTAAGCTAACTCCCTTCCTTTGAAAATAACAGAGATTTTAACTTTGTTACCGTCTTCAAGAAATTTTTCAGCATGACGAGCTTTAAAATCAAAATCATGTGTGTCAGTATTAGGATGCATCCTGATTTCTTTGAGTACGGTTACCTGTTGTTTCTTTTTTTGGAGCTTTTCTTTTTTCTGCTGCTCATAGGTAAATTTACCGTAATCAATAATTTTGCAAACCGGCGGTTTAGCTTGCGGAGCAATTTCCACTAAATCTAATCCCCGTTGTTCAGCTTGTTTAAGAGCACTACTCGAGTTCATAACTCCTAATTGATTTCCTTCAGGGTCAATAACTCTTACCTGTGGTGCATTTATTTCGGAATTGACTCGATATTGTTGTTGCGCGATTTATAACCTCACTTAATTGTTATTAACTTTATTTTTTATTTGACCAAGTATTTTAACTGAAAATTCGTCCAAAGTCAAACTCCCTTGATCCCCTTTCTTATGTTCCCTTACTGAAACTGTATCGGAGTTCACTTCTTTTTCACCAACAATTAACATGTAAGGGACTTTAGTGGTTTCCCAATCTCTAATTTTATAACCGATCTTTTCATTTCTTTTATCCAATTCAACGCGTACGCCTGCCTTTTTAAGAGTACTGTTAACTTTTTCAGCGTATTCCAGAAAGTTTTGCGAAACTGGAATAACAGCAACCTGAACAGGGGCTAACCAAACAGGGAAAGCTCCGCCATAATGCTCAATAAGTACTCCCATAAATCTTTCGATTGATCCAAGTAATGCGCGGTGAACCATGAAAGGTCGGTGTTCTTTTCCATCTTCACCAATATATGTCATTTCAAATTTTTCGGGAAGATTAAAATCGAACTGAATAGTGCTCATTTGCCATTCGCGGTTTAAAGCATCTTTAACTTTAATGTCAATCTTAGGACCATAAAACGCACCGCCGCCTTCATCAAGTTCGTAAGCTAAGCCTTCTTTATTCAATGCATTCATCAAAGATTTAGTCGCTTTATCCCATAAATCGTCATTGCCTGTTACTTTCTCCGGTCGTGTTGATACATAAAATTTTAGGCTTTCAAATCCGAATGACTTCCACATATAAAGCGAAAATCTAATTACTTCAATAATTTCATCTTCAATCTGATCTTGTGTACAGAAAATATGTGCATCATCCTGTGTAAACCCGCGAACTCTCAATAATCCGTGCAGCACACCACTCTTTTCGTAACGATAAACAGTTCCTAACTCAGCCCATCTCAACGGCAGATCACGGTAAGAGCGCAATTGCGATTTATACATCATAATATGGAAGGGGCAGTTCATCGGTTTGATGTAGTAATCCTGCTCGTCAATCTGCATTGGGGAGTACATATTCTCTTTAAAGAAATCCAAGTGACCACTTGTTTCCCAAAGCCAGCTCTTGCCAATATGCGGTGAGTAAAGAAGATCGTATCCATTTTCGAAATGAGCAGATTTCCAAAATTCTTCTACGGTGTTTCGAACACGCGCGCCTTTAGGATGCCAATAGATCAAGCCGGCGCCGGCTTCTTCGTGAATACTGAATAAATCGAGTTGCTTGCCTAATTTACGATGATCCCTTTTTTTAGCTTCTTCCAAAAATTCAAGATATTCGTCGAGCATTTTTTTCTTTGGAAACGAGATACCGTAAATACGCTGCAGACTTTTATTATGCTCATCCCCTCTCCAATAGGAGCCGGATACACTAAGTAGTTTGAAATATTTTATTTTGCCGGTTTCAGATACATGAGGTCCAGTGCATAAATCTGTAAAATCGCCCTCTTTATAAATACTTATCTTTTCTGCGTTTTCATCTATTTCCGATAAAATTTCTATTTTGTATTCGTCGCCCTTTTTCTTGAAGAATTCAATAGCTTTATCTTTTGATAATTCTTCCCTCACAAAAGGAGATTTTTTCTGGGCAAGCTCTGCCATTTTCTTTTCAATTTGAATTAAGACTTCTTCAGATAGCTGGTTTGCAATAACAATAACATAATAAAAGCCGGCGTCAATAGGCGGGCCAACTACAAATTTTGCTTCCGGGTGAAGTTCCTGAGCAGCATGCGCCATCAAATGAGAAGTTGAATGCCAATAAGTTTCTTTCCCCTCATCATCGTTGAAAGTAAAAATCTTCACCTTGGCGTCGCTATTGATTGGCATATCTAAATCAACC
>JAENZU010000586.1 GCA_016841125.1 Melioribacter sp.
GAGGCAGATTATTCTGCCGGCGAAGCTATTTTAATTGATAAACACTCCGGTATTACTTCTTTTGGAATTGTAAATAGACTTCGTAGAATTATACACGTTAAAAAAGTTGGACATGCCGGAACGCTTGACCCGCGTGCAACCGGATTATTGATAATTTGTACGGGAAAGAAAACAAAAACAATAAGTTCTTTTCAAGATTTGCCGAAAGTTTATTCCGGTATAATTAAGCTTGGCGAAAAAACACCTTCAATGGATTCCGAAACTGAGGTGATTGAAAAAAAATCTACTGACGGAATTAGCGAGGAAATGATTTTTACAGCCCGCGATAAATTTACCGGCGACATTGAGCAGATTCCGCCGATGTATTCTGCCCTTAAACATAACGGAAAAGCTCTTTACAAATATGCCAGAAAAGGTGAAGAGGTTGTGAGAGAGCCCCGCAAAGTTAAAGTTTACTATTTCAACATAACCGGTATAAATTTGCCGGAAATAAATTTTGAAATAAAATGTTCCAAAGGGACGTATATCAGATCAATCGCTAATGATCTTGGAGATGTACTAAATTGCGGAGGTCACCTTAAAGAACTGCGTCGGGAAAAAATAGGTGATTATTCAGTTGATGATGCACTCACATTAAAAGAATTTGAGGACCATTATTCGGTTCAGATTAATTGACCGCTGAGAATAATTTTGAACATAAATGTTGAATGAAAATATATAGAGATATTACTGAAATACCGGCAAATTCTGATGCGGTTGTTACTATCGGCACGTTTGACGGTGTTCATATAGGTCATAAGGATATTTTGAAAAATTTGGTAAATAAAGCATACGAAATAAATGGAAATAGTTTTGTCATCACATTTGAACCGCACCCTAGAACAGTGTTAGGTAATAATCATAAAATAAATCTCATTTCCACTTTCGAAGAGAAGATTGAAGAGTTTGAGAAAATCGGAATTGATAACGTTCTCGCAGTTAATTTTACAAAAGAATTTTCTCAAATTGAATACGATTCATTTATTAAAGAATATATTGTGGATGGAATAGGCGCTGAAAATGTTGTGATTGGCTACGATCATAAATTTGGTAAAAACCGCAGCGGCGATGAAAAAAAATTGCGCGAGCTTGGAGAGCGTTACGGATTTGAAGTTTCTGTTATACCAGAATTTACAATAAACGGAAGCACGGTTTCAAGCACCCTTATAAGAAAATCGTTACTTGAAGGAAAAGTGAAAACTGCAGCAGAATTTCTCGGCCGGTTCTTTTCTTTTTCAGGCAAAGTAGTTGAAGGAGCAAAGCGGGGAAGAATTATGGGATTCCCAACCGCAAATATTGCCATTAGCTCAAAGGATAAGCTTGTTCCAATGAAAGGTGTTTATGCCGTTGAATGTATTGTTGGAGGGAAGAGAGAATTCGGAATGATGAACATTGGGCAAAGACCTACTTTTGAGGAAGGTGAAAACATTGTGATTGAAGTAAACATTTTTGATTTTCACGAAAATATTTATGGTAAAGAAATAAAAGTTTCCCTAATTGAAAGAGTCCGGGACGAACAGAAATTCGGAAGCATGGAAGAATTAATTTACCAGATTAATAGAGACAAGAAGAATACAATACAAATAATATCGAAATTAGTTAATTAATTGACTCCGGTATGGACTGGAGTTATATTGTACAACATATAATGGAGTAAAAAATGAACTTAACGAAAGAGGAAAAACTCGAAATAGTTAAGAAGTACGGAAATAACGATACCGATTCAGGCAAAGCCGAAGTACAAGTAGCTTTATTGACTGCCAGAATCAACAAACTGACTAGTCACTTTGCAGAGCATAAAAAAGATCATGCTTCAAGAAGAGGATTAATGCAGATGGTTGGTAAGAGACGCCGTTTATTGGGTTATCTTGCATCAAAAGATATTGAAAGATACCGTGCTATAATTAAAGATCTAGAATTAAGAAAATAAGAGGTATAGTTAATGATGTACACTAAAGAAATTGAAATTGGTGGAAAAACTCTCTCGATAGAAACCGGTCGTTTTGCCAAACAGGCTAACGGTTCGGTAATGATCAAGTACGGTGATACAATGGTGCTCGTAACAGTAGTTGCATCGGAAGAACCGAAAGAAAATATAGATTTTCTTCCGCTATCTGTTGAATATAAAGAGAAATCATTTGCCGCCGGCAAATTCCCGGGCGGTTTTTTCAAACGGGAAGGAAGACCTACGGAAAAAGAAATACTTAGCGCAAGATTGATCGATAGACCAATCAGACCGCTGTTTCCCGATAACTGGCGCAATGAAACTCAGATTGCAGCATTTGTTTATTCATACGATGGCGAAAATGATCCCGATGTTCTCGCAGCAATAGGAGCCTCGACAGCTCTTGCGATTTCAAATATTCCATTCCTCGAACCCATTGGTCAAATCCGGGTAGGCAGACTTGATGGTAATTTTATCGTCAATCCAACAGCAGCCCAGATTGAACAAGGCGATATGGAATTAATAGTAGCCGG
>JAENZU010000587.1 GCA_016841125.1 Melioribacter sp.
AGTAGCAGTAGTAAGAGCACAATAAATGTCCATTAAATTTCTTCCGGTATCATATCCGCCGGCATTGTCACCATAATTGGCACCGTCAACGTCCCAATCCATGATAATTCCTGGATAAATGTTTTCAATAGTTGAACCGGTATTATTAGGAATGATAACTCTTACATAAACAATTGGTTCGCCATTTCTGGAATATGTTTTGACAAGCATTTTCCATGAAGGATTTGCATTGTCCTGCACAACCCATTCCAGCATTTGGCTGTATGTTCCGTTTGAAAAGAAGCCGGACCACGGAGTTGAATTTTCAAAATCACTTAGACTGTAACTTTCGTTCATTCCGACTACCGCACCGTCTAATCCATAAACAATACCGCCGGTATAAATAACATTTCCGAAAGTTTTGTAAGTAATTGCACCGTAACTTCCGCTACCATCATCCCCTAAAACACCATCATCGGCAACGGTAACATTAAAATCACCGGTGGAGTGATCTAGAGTAGTTTGACCAAATGCAAAACTGCATAAGAATAAAAAGGTGAAAAGGTAAACTAATTTTTTCATAGTAACTCCTTAGATTTGTTTGTAAATAAATGAACTGTGGTTGAAACTATTTTTTGATGAGTTTCTAGATTATGTAATGTTATACTCATGCGTTTAACCATTTTGGATAGTGAATTTAAAATATAGATTATAATTAAAAATTGCAATTTTCTAACTGAAAAATCTAAAATAATTCAAGTCAATAATATTTCTTGGAAAAGTTGAACTAATAATTTATAATATCTATTGTATATGGATATAATGTCTTATATTTGAGAATCATTTTAAAGGAAGGGAAAATGAAAAAATTATATCTGCTTTCGTTTATAATAATTTTCACAGTTACCTTAAATGCTGAACTCGTGAATAAAGAAGTAAATTACTCAGCCGGTAATGTTGTTATGAAAGGCTATTTGGTATATGATGATAGTTTTGAAGGTGAGCGTCCGGGAATTTTAGTTGTCCATGAATGGTGGGGTCATAATGATTATGCCCGTAAAAGAGCAAATATGCTGGCAGAATTAGGCTACACAGCACTAGCGGTTGATATGTACGGTGACGGAAAAACTGCTGACCACCCGAAGGATGCGGGACAATTTGCTAGTGAAGTTATGAGCAACATCGATAATGCTAAAAAAAGATTCCGTGCAGCCTATGATTTGTTGTCGGAAAATGAAACAGTTAATAAAGAGGAGATAGGTGCTATAGGATACTGTTTTGGCGGTGGAGTTGTTCTGCAGATGGCTCGGTTCGGTTTCGATTTGAAAGGAGTTGTTAGTTTTCATGGTAGTATCGCAACAAAATCTCCGGCAGGTAAAGGGGATGTCAAATCAAAAATTCTTGTTTGCAACGGCGCCGAAGATAGTTTCGTAACAGAAGATCAAATTAAAAAATTCAAAAAAGAAATGGATAATGCCGGCGTTGATTACAAGTTCGTAAATTTGGAAAATGCAAAGCATAGTTTTACTAATCCGGAAGCCGACAAATTTGCCGAAGAATTCGGGATGAATATTGCATATAATAAAGCTGCAGATGAGAAATCATGGAAATTGATGAAGTCGTTTTTCAATGAGGTCTTTAATTAATGTTCATGCATATCATTTTTTTTTAATCCAAAAATTAGTTTTCAATTAGTTTTAAGCTTTAGTTAGTTTTATTTTTAATCAAATGTTTTATTAATAGTTTTTATTAGTTAAATTAATTTTTTTAAAATCTTGTCCAGAATTTAAACTACTGCAAAATATTGTTTTTTAATGTTTTTAGATTACTCAAGATCACTAGCCTTAACTCCACACCCATTCTATTTGGCTATAATGTAAAGTCTATAATATAGGCTTGCCTAAACACAATTATAAATTTTTCAATTTATAGTTAAAGCTAATTACATATTTTTTAATTTAAACAAGGAGCTCGTAAATGTATCGAGGGAAAAACTTTACATTGACAAGAACTATCTTAATAGTATTTTTTATATTTACCTTTATGGGCTTTGCCCAAACGGGTCCACAGCCGGGTGATGTTTATAAAGAATTTGGTCGTGTCATGACAGGAAATGATTGGCGTGTGACAGACCCAAATGCTACTGCCCCGGGTGCTGATGCTTTTCTGCCAAATCCCATATTAAATTTAACAGTGGCCGACCTTCAAGGAGCAGTAAGAGCAGAATTGGTTATTGACTTGTGGGGAGGACATCCTGGAACCACAGGCAAAAAATTTCGATTCAATGGCAATAATTGGATTACGATCTCGGAATTAACCACAACCCCCACCGCAGGGTATGCTTACATGAATCAGTGGAATCCGGTAGTTAATGTTCCTCTAACTAATCTTATTCAAGGAGTGAATACCCTAGAGGGTACTTCCGGTTGACAAGCTGTCTACAATTTCGGTTGGGGACAGTGGGGTTGGTATGGAGTAATATTGAGAGTTTATTACAATCCTGCAACTAAACCTCATCCTTCAGGTTCAATTACAT
>JAENZU010000588.1 GCA_016841125.1 Melioribacter sp.
AAAACAAGACCAAACGTCTGATGTGATACTGGAGAACTACTTTTCGCCCAAATACAAAAAAAAACGCGCCGGGAAGCGGGTTGAAAAAAAACAAAAATTAATAATGTTTATTGACCGTCTCTCAAAAATCTGGGTTCTTCCAAAGTAAGTATGAGAGAAATCCGGTGAGTATCGTCGAACCTAGTTAATTCATCTTCACTGAAACGTGCAAATGAATAGTCGATGTTAAGTTTCGGCAGTTTAATTCCGGCACCTACAGTAAACTGTTTTACATCGGTGTATCCGCCGCGCACAGAAAACAATCCGTTGTAGGTATATTCTAAACCTGCGCGCACATCAAAACTTACCGCACCAATATTAAAATTGGAAGCGAATTGCCGGTTTTCAAATCTAACGTCAAAATCTACTGCCGGTGTAATTGTTCCGCCGAGTATCTGCCATCCGTAAGCGGCACCAATTTTCGCTGTTGGGGAAATCAATTCGTTTGTGCCCGTTGACCAAGCAACCAGAGTAGTAGTAACATCCATTACGTTTGCGGCAAGATAAAGATTTTCAATTGGCATATAAACTGCACCTGCATCGAAGCCGATGCCGAATGCGCTTTCTTCTGCTAAATCTCTTTTGATTAGCTTAACATTTGCACCCCAATAAAACTCGCTCGATTGGCGTTTTGCAAAAGTTAAAAAGAATGCATAGTCGGTATTGCTGAACTCGGTAATTTTCGTATAGTCCAGTCTGTCGGTATTAATGTCTAAAATTCCATCGCCATTCGCATCGTAAAGTGCATTGCGGGTATCGGGAATTCCATCAACACCAACACGAATTGCGCTGAGCGCAAAACTCATATCTTCACCGAACGGAATACCTACGGCTGCGTAATTGTAATTTACGAGATTCCCGAAATGTTCTTCATGCATTAAAGATATTTGCGGATAATTGATATGTGCCAGCCCTGCCGGGTTCCAATAACCGGAAGTGACATCGTTTGCTACTGCAACCTGAGCTCCTCCCATTCCAAGCGCTCTGCCTCCAACGCCTAATGAAAGCCATTCACCGGCATATTTTGCTATTGACGTTTGAGCTTCAAGTGAGAAAGAGAGGAATAATGATACCGCAAGAATGAACAAATACTTCTTCAACATATATTTTCCCTGATGTAAAAGATATTAGCGCTAATTTTGAATCAAAAATTCACAAAATTGATTTGAAAATCAAGGGCAAATTTGAAAGACCGAAAAGAAATGCACAAATATAGAAATCAATGGTGATGATCAAAATCCTGATGCAAATTATTCTTAACTTCAAAATATTCACCCCAGGTTCGTAAAAGGTCGAATGAATAAATACCGTAATTGTTGCCGTCTTTCCAGCCTATCTGAATGGCATAATTACCAACCATTTCAATTTTTTCAATTTCGTACTTTCCCGGTTTGTCGGGTCCATCGTCAATCGGTTCATATTTCCGCCACAAAATTGTTTCGCCTTTATTGCCGGCATCGGGTGATTCATCTCTTAAAAATTTCAGCGGATAGGTATGGACTTTCCCGTCATCCCAATTAATTGTGAGTGATTCCTGTCTATTCAATTTAATTGTTACCGGGTTTAATGCTGCAGACATAATATTTACTCTTTCAATTTTACTAGTTTAAAAATGGATACCGGAGAGAATCCGGCATCCGTTTTGAATTATTAATTGTCACCGCCTAAAATTATCGGGAGTCCGTCTTTCCCCGAGCCGATCACAACGATTTTTGAATTTTGTGAATTAGCAAGTTTTTCAGTTGCTTCAATGCCTTTCCATTTTAGCAGCTGCTCGTTGATTCCTTCAGAAACGATTGTTTGGAAATCAGCAATACCTTTTGCTTCGATCCTCTTTCTTTCAGCTTCCTGCTCTTCTTTTTTAAGTACGAATGCCATTCTTTGACTTTCCTGTTCTGCCTGCAGTTTTTCTTCAATTGATTGAGTCAAACGCGGCGGTAATACAATTTGCCTGAGTGCGGCTGATTCAACGGTAACTCCTCTTGGTCCTACTAAATTACCTAATTCGCTGATGATCTCACCGGCTAATTTTTCGCGTGAAGCAGTATAGAGTGCCTTTGCTTCGTAACGTGCTGTCACACCCCTTACCACAGATCTAAATTGCGGAATAAGCACAACGTTTAAATAATCTCCGGCTTCAACAGTTTTATAAATCTCATTTGCCTTAGAGGGATCAAGACTGAAAAGTAAACTTATCTCTAACTGAACGCTCAATCCTTCTTTGGAAGGAACATTCATATTCTCTTTAATTTCCTGTGTTTTGAAACTATACTTTATAACGTTCGCAACCGGATTAACCAGGTTAACTCCCGGTTTTAGGGTAGTATCGCTTACTTTACCCAAAAAATCAACAACGCCTACTGTACCGGCGGGCACAATCGTGAAAACATTAACAAACGCTATCACCGCGGCAACTAAAAATGCTACAAGCGAAAAAGTGGTCTCTTGCCTTTTACCGGC
>JAENZU010000589.1 GCA_016841125.1 Melioribacter sp.
AAGATGCCATTCTCGATAGTAAAGTTTTAACCATAGCTTTTATCGATAAACGCGCGATATCTGCCGGCTCACTAATTGCTTTGTCCTGTGAAAAGATAGTGATGGTGCCCTGCGCTTCGATCGGCGCTACAACAGCTGTTGACCAAGCCGGGACTAAGCAATCCGAAAAATCTCAATCTTATATGCGTTCGGAAATGAGAGCTACGGCTGAGAGAACGGGAAGAAGAACCGATATTGCAGAAGGAATGGTTGACGAAACTCTTGTAGTTGAAGGACTAGTTGACAGCACAAAATTAATAACTCTCACTTCAAAAGAGGCGGTTCAATACGGAATTGCTGATACCATAATAGCCAGTGTCAGTCAGATGCTTGAAGCTTACGGATTAGAAAATGCTGATATTATTAGAGAAGAAGAAAATTGGGCAGAGAGTATTGTACGGTTTTTAAATAATCCTATTATTTCCTCTCTCTTAATTATGATTGGACTTGTTGGTCTGTTCACTGAAATAAAAACTCCCGGCTGGGGATTGCCCGGTACTGCCGCCGTTATTGCTTTAGTATTGTTTTTTGGAACAAGTTACATTTTAGAGCTCGCTTCCGTAATCGAAATAATTTTATTTATTGTAGGAGTAGTCTTGCTGATTCTCGAAATTTTCGTGATACCTGGCTTCGGGATATTCGGTGTTCTCGGAATTGTTTTGATGATTTCAAGTTTATTTCTTGGGCTTGTATCAGATTTCCCTCTATTAGATTTTGATATGATTTCAATTGCGCTAGTTCAATTAGCAGGCGCATTTGTAGCGTCATTTATTATAATTTATTTCCTTTCAAAATTTTTACCGCAGAGCCAAATTTGGAATAAATTAATTCTTGCTGATATTAATAGCTCAACTTCAGGTTATACTACTTCAAAACCTGAATACAGAGAATTAGTTGGAAAAGAGGGAAGTGCTTATACTGATTTGCGTCCGGCTGGCATTGCATTAATAAACGGTAAAAAAGTTGACGTAGTAACTGAAGGAGAATACATCAAGCACGGCTCAAAGATTCATGTTATTGATGAAGAGGGGTCAAAAATTGTTGTAGCCGAAAAATTCGAATAGAAATTGAGTTAGTTTTATTGTGACTTAAAAAAAATCCGGAACACAGTCCGGATTATTTTGCTGGATTTTATAAAATTTAAAGAAGTTCTACAATGTTGGTATTTACCGAATTATCAGAACGTTTGGCGGTTTGCATTACATTTGATGCATCCTTTGCCTTAATAGTCATAGTCATTTTTACCGTAGTTGTTGTTTCCGAGCGCTCCATTATTCCTTTATCAACATTGAATACAACCTGACCCTTACCTGTAATGTTCGGCTCATCGAATGCATAATCGACTCCCTGTTCGGTAAATGATTTATCGCCTTCAACTTTCACGTTCCGCTTTGCAGAAATATTCGCTTTAAGAAAATTATTTTTACTATAAAAATTATCCAATGAATAGAGCGTTGTATTTACAATGTTGAAAACGGCTAGTTGGCTGCTGTAATTGTGACTCCACTCATCATATTGCTGAACTTTATCTGCTGGCATTAATCTGAACAACTGCTGTGTTAATGGTCTCAATGCTGATTCTGAAAGATCGCGTTTGGCTTGATTCTTTTCATTTTCCGATAACTGTTTTTCAACTTTTTTTATGAACATCATTTTGGTTAAAATATTATCAACATCAAAAATATCGGCTACTTTTCCTGAAGGTTCTACCCCGACTTTAAATTGAGAATTAGATATTATTTCATAATCGGCAAATTCAAACTTTTCCTCATCAGTCATATCATTTAAGGAATTGTAGTATACATTCGTACCGTTGTAATTTCCTTCTACTTCTATTGAATTAACTTTAAGGGATATAGTTGCTTTTCCATCCGGCTGAACTTCAACCACATTCAGGTTAAAAGAGTACTTTACTGTTTGGTTAGCACTGGAACTCATGGTTGTATCGGTCACAACACTTTGGTCCTGGCTCGAGTAGGAAGTCATTCTATATTGATATTTATCGCCCTTTTTAAATTTATATTTTACTTCAACCATTTCATCTTTTTGAAGCGCCGGCTCATCAATTACATCTTCAGTATTTGATGCGATTTCTGATTTCTTGCTGCTGCTTGAATCCGAAACGGCTATTTGTTCACCTTGTTTTTTGTCATCTGTACTGCAGGTAGTCATCAATAGCATTAGAGTAAAAATTAAAATTGTTTTTTTCATTATTTATCCAAATTAATAAAGTAAATATTTATTTCTTTTCTGTTTGAAATTCTCAATATCATCCTGCCATTTTGCAATGATTAACTCAGGGGGTGAACTATCATTAATCATTGTCCTCAGATATGTCTGACCGAACAATTTATCAATGCGGCGATATCTGAACTCAAAATCTTCAGGGTATAATTCCTTTATGGATTGTATTAAATAATCACCGAATTCTACCGGTTTGAATTCATCTCGATCTAGCAC
>JAENZU010000590.1 GCA_016841125.1 Melioribacter sp.
GGATGCTCGGTCGCTCCCTTTTTGATAAGTGCAAGATCATCCCCGCCTTTTCAAACTATCCCCCAATCTTCAGCTTCATAGCCTATCTCAAAACCGAAATTATTTGTATAAAACTCTGCCGCACTAGAAACGTTATCAACAAGAACGGCGTGATGTCCCATTCGTTTTATTTTAAGTGCCATTTATTCTCCGCTATAAATCTGTTTTGTGAGTTATCAATCTAATTCCGTGACGATAGCTGATGTAATACCAAATCCACTCCGCCATCACTTTATAACGATTTCTGAACCCGATCAAAAATAGAATATGAACAAAACCCCAAGCGAGCCATGCAATGAATCCGGTTAATTTTATTTTGCCGGACTGCATAACGGCACGGGCTCTGCCGATAGTAGCCATATTACCCTTGTCAAAATATTCAAAGGGTTCCCGCTTATCATTGCTTTCGTTCGATAGAATTCCGGCAACGTGTTTACCTTGCTGCATTGCAACTGGAGCTACACCCGGCAGCGGGTTACCATCTTCACCTCTGAAATTTGCTGCATCTCCTATCACAAAAATATTTTCATCTTCATTTATGCTGCAGTCTGAATTAACTATCGCTCTCCCAGATTTATCAAGCTTCGTTTTTAAAGATTTCAATAAATCTGAGGCGGTGTTGCCGGCTGCCCAAATTACATTAGGAGTCTCAATAAAATCATCACCCACTTTAACACCGCGTTCATTTACTTCACTCACCATTGTATCTAATCTAACTTCAACGCCAAGTTCTTCAAGTGATTCTTTTGCGTTCTCACTTAGTGACGGATCATAGGCAGCTAAAATTCTGTCAATTGCCTCAACCAAAATTACTTTTGTTTTGGAAGTATTAATTTTTCTAAAATCCTGAAGCATAGTTTTTTTAGATATCTCAGCAATCGCACCGGCAAGTTCAACTCCCGTCGGTCCGCCCCCCACAATAACAAAAGTTAAATATGGATCAACATCAGCTTTGCCGATAAACCGTTCTGCCTTTTCAAACGAAAGTAAAATCCTCTCCCTAATTTTTAGAGCATCTGAAATTGTTTTTAACCCGGGAGCAAATTTTTCCCATTGATCATTTCCAAAATACGAATGGCTGGCACCGGCTGCTATGATTAAATAGTCAAATGCTATTTCTGAATCATGCAGTTCCACAAATCTTTTCTCTCTATCAATCTTTATAACTTCACCCATAATAACTGATAAATTCTTTTGTTTATTGAGTATGCCTCTGATCGGCGCGGCAATATCGCCGGGAGATAGTGCTGCCGTAGCAACCTGGTAAAGCAGCGGTTGGAACAGATGATGATTCGTTTTATCTATAAGTGTAATTTCAAAATCGGCATTATTAAGTTCCCTTGCGGCTGTTAGACCTCCAAAGCCGCCGCCGATAATTACAACTTTTTTCTTATTCATACAATTTGTCCTTTATTACTATATACCAATAGAGATAAATTAAAGTTCAAACAATTATAAATTCTTCAAATAATTTTTACTGAACCAGAATTTTAATTGAAGCGGTTAAACCTCGAAATTGTGCGGTTAATTGGTATTCACCCGTATCCAAATTTTTTAAAGGTATCACTGTATTTTCTTCCTTATTTCCTTTACGAATTTTAAATTCGACTTCATTAATATTTACAGGTACTTGGTAGCCAGATTGATCGAAAAATCTTGGATAAAGAGTTACTTCTTTACCTAATGGGATTTCGATCTGCGTAGCAGCAAAATCAATTTTTACAACATTATTACTAATACTATTTTTATTCTCAACGTAAAGAAAATTATGTACCGGTCTTGCCCCGACAGAATCGGAAGGCGAATTTACAACACTGTCACGGACTACCATTGTTGTTGATCCGCCGCCGTCTAAATTGACAGCATATTCGCAGCCGAGAGATATCATGTAATCAGCTAAATCGTAAAGGGACATGCCGACGCTGTGTCCTTTCTGTCTGCCGTCAACAGTAACAATAAATAGTTTACTTCCGTCGCCAGTATATCCAACCGCAGTGCGGGGATTAACTCCGATAAACTTTTCACTGCTCAATCCCTCAATGCCCACAAATGATTGCGGTCTAATGCCGTCTTTAACTAAACCTGGAAGACCACCGATTAAAGCAATGAATTTTCCCGGATCAGGCTGGTTACTTAAATAAATTTCAACTTTTGTTTTTGTCTGAAATTTTGTTTTTAATTCCTCTATTTTTTTCTCATTTGCTACAATATAAAATTCGTTGTCGTCTATATGAAAAAGGCTTTCCGATTCTATAAATTGGTAAACTTCAAATGCAACGCGCTCATCAACACCCACCGGCTTTGTGGAAATAATTTTTACCGCATTTAATGAGTCGGGAATGGTTAAATAGTCACCAATAAAATAATTGAATAGAGAGACTTCATTCCCAGCCGGAAATACGTTGAGTCCCGTAACTTCAATAGTATCATTCGAATT
>JAENZU010000591.1 GCA_016841125.1 Melioribacter sp.
AAGACTTTTAATCCTCGGCGAGTAATTTGCAACTGTTTGTCCCGACATAAAATCAACAACTACATTATTAATCAGAAGTTTATCGTACTCATAAACTATGCTGCCACCGCTGGGTACTACTACAATAATGTATGAAGTGAGTGCCGGAATAGGTAGTTGAACATTGCCGGAAACTCCGCTCATTAAAAAACTATTTGTTGTAGATTCATAAATATCGCGGCTGCTAATTCCCGCATCAAAAGAGATTGATTGTGGAATATCATAGGGGTTATAAATCAAATAAGTTGGGTAAGCCTCATCCCGGAAGAAATCAGTTTTCAGTAAATCTAATTTCAAAATTCCTTCCACATCTGTAGTATCGATAATACTGCCGAATATTCCAACATGAGATGAACTGTAGAGAGTCAGATTTGTATTCCCCCAGCCGCCGTCAATAGCGTCGCCTGTGGCGTAAGGAGAGACTCCGAATTTGAATTGTCTTATTGCTTCGTGAGTAAAGACTGAGTTCGTATCATATTGGTATGCCCACTCCTCACTGTCTTGCTTATTTGCAGGTAGGTAGTCAGTGTAAAAATATCTAGCAGCATTGGACACATTAAGCATCCATTTACCGAGTGCATTCGCAAATCGATCATCATAACGCAATAGTGGAAGCACTGCTCCTGCTTGCTCAAAAGTATTCATTGAAAATGCATAATCGTTTGAGCCGTTAACCTCACCAATCAATCCGGAAACATCAAGCCCGCCCCAAGTACCGATTATTGAGCCCCAATCCCGAAGAGGACCTACATTAAAACACCAATTGAGCATTTTTTCAATATTATATTCTGTCCCAAGTTCAGCATTCATTCTTGCTGCCATATAAGTACCGTAAGATAACTGCAATTCGTATGAGGGGTTTGTTGGATAATTATTTAGAAATTCCATCGACCACTCGGCACCTATTCGATATTTATTTTCACCTGTCTCTTTATAAGCATTATAGAGCAGCCAGGCAATTGCGCCCGCTGCCTCCGGTTCTTTAACATCACCAATATATGGTGTCATTGTCGATAAGTTCCAGCCGGTATAATCCATATTCGGAATATTCCAGGGAGTAGAACTTCCTCCCATTGCTTCAACTGCCCGCAACCATTGACTTGCAACACTTCTTAATTGATAATTAAAATCATCAGTCTGTGGATACAGATAATAAAGCTGATAAAAAAAGACGTTGGGCATGGTTTCATACCACCAATCATCATAAGTATCATCTTGGGGGTGATTTTTATAAACGTTTTGTTCGGGACGATTATTAAAATATTCCCTACACATTCTAACCCAATCGTAACCGTTTTGATTACTCTTATCAATACCGACTAAACTTGCACCGACAACAGCCGGGATTGCATTTATTGCTTCACCCGAAGTCGGAGAATTTGTTCCGACAACAGTGTGCAATCCGAAGCTGATATCACTTGGATAATTGACTGTATTGTTTCTGAAAAATATTAATGGGAGATACTGACCTGTTGCATTATTGTTAAATACAAATGTGTCATATCCTATTGTAACCTCCTCCCAATTTCGCATTAGGTATGGCGAGGGGAAATCGGGCATTTGATCTATTCTGTTTATATTGATTTGCTGAGCGCTTATCTCATAATTCAAAAATGAAAAAAAAATTAGAAATTGAATTATCGTTGAGAAATATTTAAAGCACTTTTTTAACTTTTCCATTTATTTCTGATGCCCCAGATACTTGTTGAGTGAATATATTTTTATATCACTGTTCGAAATGTGAGCGACATTTTTATTCAATACATTAACAACTACTTTTTCACCGGGAAGAATTGTAAATCCGCGATTGTCAAAATCAACTCCCTTTGCATATAGATCCACAAAAAATGCCGGCTTATCCGTAGTTACGATAATACTTTCCGCACCATCCCTAATGTCTAATTGCAGCAATACTTTTGCCTCAGCCATTTTGATATGCTTCCATGGAATCCTCGCGTAATAATTAGTACTGATCCGAGTTCCGGAGTTGTTTTCCAAATATGCAAGTAAGACTAAATTATTGTTTAGCAAAAATTGCTGCGCGGATATCGATCCGACTTCCAAAGTAAATTGTCCTTTGATAGTAACCTTTTTAGAAAATTGCTTGACAATTTTGCCAGTTGAAGATTCTAATAAAATCAGTCTATAATTTCCTTTAAATTTTTCTTCACTTTGATTTTGAACTTTCGCAATAATTGAATCATTTGTTTTTGAGAAGAAAATAATCTGTGGTGAGAATATTTCTTTTACAAAATGATATGCGATTTTGGGTTTCAAATCATAGTCTATGATCGACCAGCTGATTACGGGCCAGCTATCGTTAATCTGCCAAATGATTGAACCGTTTGTTCGTCCGTTTGTTCTCCAATGTTCCAAACAAGTTTTTAGTGCGAATGCTTGATTGAGCTGCGTTAAATAGAAGTAATCATTCCAAT
>JAENZU010000592.1 GCA_016841125.1 Melioribacter sp.
TAAGCATTACAACAACTTAACTATTTTTGAAAATTGGCTTGCGGAAGACAGGAGATAAAAATAAGTCTGTAAATTTTATTTGAAATAATATTTATCACATCTGAGTATAAACTTTTAATTTGAAATTCAAAACCTTTTTCACTTAGCAGTACATTTTAAGAATCTCAACTTAAAAATTCTAGAATAAAAACAGGGAAAGACCAAATATGACCTTTCCCCTATAAATTTTTTCTTCAACTAAATATTTATTTGATTAAAATCATTTTCTTTAAAGTTGTATAGTCACCGGCATTTAAGCGGTAAAAATAAATTCCGCTCGCTAAATTTGAAGCGTTGAAATTAACTTCATAAAATCCGCTTCCCATATTTTCATCAACCAAAACAGCAACTTCGTTTCCGATAATATCATAAACTTTCAGCGAAACATCTGATTCATTTGGTAGAGCAAATTTGATTGTTGTTGATGGATTAAACGGATTCGGATAATTCTGCTCAAGTGCAAAATCATTCGGAGTTCCCAAATTATTTTCAACACTTGTGATCAGTGCGCTTCCTTCGGGAGACATTGAGTGATTATTAGATTCGTCAAATACTTGAATCTTATAGAAATAATTTACACCCGCGCTGATATTCATATCCAAGTGTGATCTTTGATCGTGACGTAGTGAGCTGATAAGATTCATTTGAGTTGGTGTAAATCCGCTCTCTGTACTTCTGAAAATATTGAATTTCTGCAAATCTTTATGAACTGTACTATTGACTTGCCACTCTAACTGAATTCCATCTGCTAATGGATTGACTTGAAATCCTTCAATAGCAGGAGTAATATCGTCAGTAGATACCCCTACTCCCGGTACACCCCAAAGGGTAGGATACTGAAAACCTCCGACCGGAACTGCCGCAACTAAAAAGGTAGCGGGGATATTATTGTAAAGTGTAGGTGCAACATAGGAATATTCTACGAATGGTCTGTTAGGTACTGATGGAATCGTTTCAATATAATCGTAAAGGAGTCCTTCGAGTGAAAAGTAAACTGTGCCGTTTAATTTACTTTCTGTTTCACTATAAAACTGTTCCATGGGTAAAACCTTAAAAGCATTGGTGCTAAGATTAGTATCAACTTCTCTCCACAAATTGTAATTATAGATATGCTGATTGATATCCGGCATGTCGAAAAATACCGGTTTCCAAACAACTCTAACTTGATTACCCTGATCTTCGGGAATATCCTCAACAAAAAGTATGTCTGGATTCGGATTTAACTTTTGCAAATAGAAAGAATACGGAGATGAAAGATTAAAATGAAACGCATTAATCTGAATTACATATTGACCGGTAGTATGAGCAAAAAATGTAATTTCGTTTGTCCAAAAATTGTAAAAAACTTGGCCAGAGTTTGGCGAAAAAACTGATAGACCAATTTGAACCGGTGAATCGATTACTAATTTTATAAAGTCACCTTCTGTTGCATCAAATGTAAAATAGTCCACATCGGTTGCAGGACAAATTGAAGCCCCTTTTACACTGTCTCCGTAAGAAATTGAAAATGCACTATTGATTTCATCATTCGGTTCATAGGGATCAGTACCTTCACAGGTAAAAACTGAAATTGCAAAATTATCTATAAATAAACCTTCGCCTTGAATTTCATCCGGGAAATCTTTGACAACAAATCTGAAGTTCACGGTTTCTCCTGCATATTCAGTAATATCACCATCTTCCAATCCTCCGAGTACAGATGGGAAACTATACCAAAAGTCGAAAGAACCGTAATAGTAATAATATGTTACAGGATTCCATGTTGCGCCTCCGTCGGATGAGATTTCAGCGTACCAGAAATCAGCATCAAATGTTACAGGATTTTGAGGTAGGTCCATAAAAAAATCGAATTCAACCAAAATAAATGATCCATCTTCCGGCAATTCGATTGGTGGTGAAACTAATGCTTCGAAGTAATTATTTGTATAGAACCCTGTTGTGGAATCATTGCTTGCAGCACTATATTCCGAATCTTTACCCCTCACATTGCTTGCATGCCAATACGCTGGACCAGTAGGGTTATTCAAATTTTCTATTGTCCAGCCATTTAGACCTGTTTCAAAATCCTGATAGTAAATTTCAACAAAATTTGAGTCGTCAGTTTGTGGACTAAAAGGTATTAGCGTTGGAGAGACTTTTTCGGGTTTATATTCTTCTGTAGAGAGTTTTTGTTTTTTAAGGTCAGCACGTTTATTCAAATTTTTAAAGTACTGATCTTGATATTTATTTTCTTGAGATTGAACTGTAAGATGAGTTACAAAAAGAATTAAAACTAATAGTATGCTATTTATTTTCATAAGTTCCCCCGATAAATATTTTGAGATTTAAAAGGTAACATCGGAACTTGGATGAGAGTTCAATAATTAAGTCTTAAAACTTTAAATTTTAATCAACTCTTTCGTAGATATTATTAATCTTATCAATAATTTGA
>JAENZU010000593.1 GCA_016841125.1 Melioribacter sp.
GAACTTTAAACACGCTTTCGCTTAATGCTAAAATTGACAGGAATAATGTTGAGACGAATATCAAATTACTCTCGGAGTTCGGTGCACTCGATGGGTTGATAGAAGTAACCGGGTTATCCGATACTCAAAAATTCAAATTCAGTTTTGATATAAAGAAATTAAACACAGCACCGCTGCTTTTGAATGACAGCCTCCAATCAAATTTAAATTTTAATTTATCCGGGGCGGGTCAAAAGTTTGCACCGGATGAAATGACCGGAAGTGTTTCTCTCGCTTTGAATAATTCCACATTGACAGATTATACGATCGATTCGCTGTCGTCGAATATCACAATAAACAAAGGTGTTTACACTATTGACAAATTCCGCTTTGTCAATGATGCTGCAGAATTAAATGCTTCGGGCAGAATATCTCAATCTGAACAGAATGATATTTCTTTCAATTTATTTACTAAGGATCTTACTGCATTACCGCAATTGAAAGATTTTGAAAATCTTAATTTTAACGGCAGCGTTAACGGAAGAATTTATGGAAAACCGGATTCAATTTTTGCTGCACTCGATTACCAATTCAGCAAAATTTCATTTCAAACAAACAGTGCCGAGAAATTAAGAGGCACCGTTGATGCTAAAATTATTAAAGATTCAATGGACGTAAAACTAAATACAAGTGTTAATAACATTGATGCCTCGGGTACTTTAGTGAAAAGAGTGGAGCTCGACGCTCAATACTGGGACTCACATGTGATCTCAAATCTCACCTTTGTTATGAATGATACCGCGTCGGGCAATATAAAATCGGAAGTATTTTTAGATTCCGTGATTACAGTTTTGCTGCCGGAAATAAATGTTAATATTTCAGATTATACCTGGCAAAATCAGAATGATTCAATCGGTATTAAATTAGCCGGCGAAAAATATCAGATAGATAACTTTAATTTGTCGAACGGTAAACAGAGTATCAGCGTTTCAGGAACGTTGGATCTTAAAAATAACAGCGACATAAATTTGAAAATTGAGAACCTGAATGTTAAAGAATTACTGAATGTTTCGGGAAACACTATTGAGGCTTCAGCAATAGTAAATGCCGATATAAAATTTTCAGGTAATCAATCGAACCCAACCGCGATAGGAAAGTTAGAGATTTCAGAAATCGGCTATGAACAATTTGAAATAGGTGATATCAAAACGGAGTTTGAATTAAAAGAAGAAGTATTCAATTGGGACTTTGAACTTATCCGTAAAGGAAATAAAGTAGTATCAAACGGGTTTGTTCCTTTCAAAATCAATAGTGAGAATGGCGAGACTGTAATTCCGGGAGATCAACCGTTAAGCATTAATTTGAAGATCGACTCTCTCGATCTGGCGGAGCTGCCGAGTTTCAATGATCAATTGGATGATGTAAAAGGCAAAATCAGAAGTGATATAAAGCTCCACAATTCATTGGATCACCTCGAGGCAGACGGTTTCTTCCGAATTGATGATGCGGCAATATCAAGCAGTGCCTTTGGAATTTCGTATGATAAACTTACATTAAATTTTGAAGCCGACAGTCAAAAAATTTATTTGAAAGATTTCACTATCAAGAGTGATGGTGGTTCGCTGAATGTTGATGGATATGTTGGATACCCCGACGGTCTATTAGCCGCCAAGCTTGATCCGCTGGAGATAAATGTCAAAGCAAATGAATTTGAAATTGCCGAAACACAAAACTACGAAGCTAAAATTGACGGGGGTTTACAATTCAGAAACGAATCTGGCGAAGCAAAGTTTGACGGTAAAATTACATTACTGAGATCACGTTTCTATCTTCCATATTTTACCGAAACCTCAGAAAAGCAGTTCAATAAAAATCAGCCGCTGCTGATAAAAAAATTAGAGGAAAACAAAGCGGCAATTGACACCCTCAATCTGGCTGCAAAAAAGAAAGATCGTGATTCGGTTAAAACTCCAGAATTTATTAAGAATATTACCGGACGCTTCACCCTTTCAATTCCGAAAAATACCTGGCTGGCTTCACCTCAATTAAACATTGAATTAAGCGGTGATCTCGATGTTGTAAAAAACGGCGCCGCCTTTGAACTGTTCGGCGATGTAAATGTAATTAGAGGTAAATTAGAAGTTTATGGTAAAGACTTCAAAATTATAGAAGGGAGAATAATTTTTAACGGCGGAAGTAAGCTTAATCCTGAACTTGTTATGACGCTTGAATTTATGTTCAGAGCCGCTGACCGCAGCAAGAAATATTTAAGACTATCGGTTAGAGGAACCGCGCAGGATCCCAAACTTTCTTTTACATTGGATGGAACTGAAATTGATGAAGGTAATGCGATATCCTACTTAGTTTTTGGTAAAAGTTTGGATGAATTGACTCAAAGTCAAAGGTCTAATGTGAGCAGCAGTAAAGAGGATTTAGCGAAATCACTTGCCGGCAGTTTTTTAGCTGCACAACTTTCTTCCA
>JAENZU010000594.1 GCA_016841125.1 Melioribacter sp.
CTCTCTATCGTTATCTCCGGAAAGAAGATGAAGTTCGTAGTTCTTATTTAATCCATCTAAAATATTCTTTAATCCATTGCGGTATTCGTTTGAAAATTTAAACTTTCCTTTCAAGATACCGCCGATCGAAAAATGCGCGGATGTTGAATAATTGTCATCATCTGAACTCCCGCTGCCGGCAAAATTTTGAGATCCGATTTTTACCAGTACTTCATCCACAAAACCTTCAATACCGGTACCGGGGATTTCTCGGAAATTTTTTACATTCATCAATTCACCAGTATTCAAAAATGAATAAATAGATTTACTCAAAGGGTGAGAGGAATTTCTGACTACCGAAGCCGCCATTATTTTTTCGTAATCCGAAAGGGGATCGCCTTTATATTCTACCTTCAATTTTCCGCTTTGTGTAAGCGTGCCGGTTTTATCGAAAACAATTGAATTAATGTTTGCAAGCTTTTCAACTATTACCGAACTCTTTAAATAAAATCTATTTTTTCCGAAAACTCTTAGAGTATTACCTAAAGTGAAAGGAGTGGATAAAGCCAGCGCGCACGGGCAAGCTACAATTAGTACCGCGGTAAAGGAATTAAATGCCGTGTCGGTGTTGACAAATATCCAATAACTAAATGCGGCTGATGCAATTGCGAGTATTGCAAAAGTAAAATGTTTACTCACTCTATTTGCAAGATTTTCAAAATAACCTTCATCAGAATTACTGAAGGCTTTGTTATTCCATAGCCGGGTCAAATAGCTTTGTGAAACCTCTTTAATCGATTCAACCTCAATGACTGCGCCGACCTGTCGTCCGCCCGCATAAATGGTATCACCATTTTCCTTTGCGGATGTGTTCGATTCACCGGTTACAAAACTGTAATCGATATTTGCATTACCCTTAATTAAAATCGAATCAGCCGGAATTATTTCGTTATTCCTAATGATCAGACGAGTACCAACTGTAAGCTTTTCCACCGGGATTGTAGTCTCAGCACCGTCACGTCTGACCGAAACTGCAATTGGAAAATAAGATTTATAGTTTCTCTCAAAATTTAGAGCTTCATAAGTTTTATTTTGGAAGAGTTTGCCGATGAGAAGGAAGAAAACCAATCCTGCCAGAGAATCAAAATATCCGGCACCGGTCTGAGTCAATATCTCAATTGAACTTCGGAGAAAGAGGACTAAAATACCAAGTGTGATCGGGACATCAATATTAAATATTTTTTTTCTTAATCCCTTTAATGCAGATAAATAATATTCGCTGCTGCTGTAAAAAAATACCGGCAGTGCAAGCAGAAAATTCAGATAACCGAAAAGAATACGAATGTTTACGTTTGACGGATCGCCTAAAGCCAAGTACTCGGGAAAACTAAGCAGCATAATATTTCCGAAGCAGAATCCGGCAATCCCAATTTTATAGTAAAGTTTTCTGTTTTCAGACTCAGCTTTCTTTCTGCTTTTTTCCTCCAAATTCAATTGAGGCTGATACCCAATTGAGTCCAATACTTGAACAACTTTCTGCAGGCTGGTAAACTCTTCGCTGAATTTCACAGATAAAGTTTTCTTTAGAAAATTAACTTGGGATGAAATAATTCCGGTATCCAAATTTTGAAGATTTTCCAAAATCCAGATGCAGGAACTGCAATGCATTTGAGGAATTGTGAAGGTGACCGTTGTAATTTTGCCGTCTGTAAAATCTATTAATTTGGATTTTAATTCAGCATCATTTAAGAAATCATAGTTTCTTTTAATTTCGGTTTTTAATTGGATACCGGGGTTTTCATCTATATCGTAGTAAGTGCAGAGGTTATTTTCATTCAGCAATTCAAAAACCGTTTTACACCCGTTGCAGCAAAATAATTTTTCGTTTAAACGGATCTCATCACTGCCGCAATCTTCTCCGCAGTGATAACAAACTAATTTCTCATTTATAATTTTTTCAGTTTCAGCCAATTGACAAGACGAATTTTTATAAGAGACAGCATCTACTTTTCAGAAATAATGCCAAAATATAAAATAATTAAATTAAAGAATCTTTGGTTTAATTTTGCTAAAAAATTACGGATAAACAATCTTTTGCCGGACTAAAACAAATTACTTTTACTTCCCAGTTTCTCAAATCCAAGAATATGTGGGCAACGAATAAGAAGGATTAAGCTTAATTTTTTTAATTCTAAATTATAGAACTTTTTTGTTGAAAATGCTTGTTACTTTATAAACTGAAACAATAGAAAAGTATAAATGCAAAATTATAAAAATAAAGTAGTTTTGATAATAGGAGCAACAGGGGGAATTGGATCCGAATTATCGAGACAATTTTCCGAAAGAGGTGCCAAACTGGTTCTCTTTTCAAAAAACGAAAGTAAATTGAAGAATCTTAAATCCAGCTTGAATTCACCGAACATTTCCATACTTGGCGACGCGCGTAATTATGATGACTTGGAATCTGCCGTCAAAG
>JAENZU010000595.1 GCA_016841125.1 Melioribacter sp.
TTCAATTCAACACCGTCTTCTATTTACGGAGATCTCTCCACGGCTGATGTCGATTTCCCGACAGTAACATTAGCAGACGGCGAAGATATTAAAGCTACAAACGGAAATTACAGCAGAGTGCTTGCAACCAATCGTAATCAAGCAGACCGCAAAACGATTTTCGATGCACATTACGAAGTTTACCAGGAAAAAGAAAATACATACGCTGCAATTTATAATTCCGTTTGCCAAAGAGACTGGGCAAATGCACGTGCAAGAAATTACAATTCAAGTTTGGAAGCGCAGCTAGACGGCAACAACATTCCAATTGAAGTTTATGAAAATTTAGTTAACACTGTTAGAGCCAATACAGCTCCACTTCAAAAATATGAAGCTTTACGAAAAAAAGTATTAGGGCTGGAAGAATATCATTCATACGATGGATCAATTCCTTTGGTTGATTGGGATAAAACTTATCCATACCCCGAAGCAAAAGAATGGGTTCAGAAAGCATTAATGCCGCTTGGCAAAGACTATTCAGCAAAACTTGCCAATGCTTTAGGAAACGGCTGGATAGATGTTTACGAAAGTGCAGGCAAACGCTCGGGAGCCTATTCTGCCGGTGTTTACGGTATTCATCCCTACATGCTGATGAACTACAATGAAACAATAGACAATGTATTTACGCTTGCGCATGAATTAGGTCACACAATGCACACGCTTCTTTCGGATGAAAGTCAGCCTTTCGCAACAGCAAGCTATACAATATTTGTTGCGGAAGTAGCATCAACTTTTAACGAGGCTTTACTCCTCGATCATCTCCTGGAAAATTCAACCGATCCGAAGGAAAGAATAACTTTATTGCAGCAGGCAATAAGAGGCATAGCAGGTACATTCTATTTCCAAACACTTCTTGCCGATTATGAACTTCAGGTTCACAGATTAGTTGAACAGGGTCAGCCCATAACGTCACAAGTATTAACCGGTATAATGAAAGATCTGTTAAATACTTATTACGGAGAAAACCGTGAGGAAGATGAATTGCTGAATTTTGTTTGGGCAAGAATTCCGCATGTGTTCAGAACACCTTTTTACGTCTATCAATACGCCACATGTTTTGCTTCCTCCGCTAAAATTTACAAAGATGTAACAACAGGCACCAAGGAAGAAAAAACTGCCGCAAAAGAAAGATATCTGACTTTACTAAAATCAGGCGGAAACGACTACCCGATGGAGCAGTTGAAAAAAGCAGGTGTGGACCTTTCACAACCCGAAACAATTATGGCTGTTGTAAATCAGCTTGATGTACTTGTTAATAAACTTGAAGAAGAAATAAATAAACTGTAACACCAAAGTAGATTTTAATTGAGCCCGAAACTTAAAACGTTTCGGGCTTTTTTATTCTTACCCCTCAAAATAAATACCGCCCGGCTGATGCTGCCATCGAATTAAAAAAAGTGAATTAAAATTCCCGCAATCTCATGAAATTGAATAAAGTAATTTAGATTGCGGGAATTACTTTTTGCTTTATCTTTAACTTTGTAGCGGACGAATATTTTCGTCCACTACACTTTTTTGATCATCTATAAAATCAGAGCTTACCCGACCAAGTCGGGTAAACCCACCATTTTTTTCAGGCGGGTGCTATTATAAACCCACCCCTTAATCCCCTCCCAAGAGGGGAATATGTGAATTGGAGTTACAGTCGGAGTGTTAAATTAATTTCGGGTCGCATGATATGCGACCCCTACATTCTATTACAGTGATCATCTGTTTGATAGGTGTTATCAGTGTGCCATTAATTTCTATTTCAATAATACTAGCTTCTTTGTTTCGGTAAAGCTATCACTAGTGGGCCGGTAAAAGTAAATTCCGCTTGGGAGATTACTCCCATCGAATTCCACTTCGTAAGTGCCGGGTTCTTTTACTTTGTTTACGAGGGTTGATACCTGGTTGCCGAGGATATCGAAGACACTTAGAGACACAGCATGCTGTGTCTCTACAAATGGCACACTATATTTTATTTTGGTGATTGGGTTGAAAGAATTTGTGTAGGTTTGTTCGAGAGTAAAATTTGAAGGGTAATTCAGTTTTATTTCGTTTACATTTACTACCTGACTTGCATTTGATATTTTGTAAAACTTGCGCTTATCACAAATCATCCAGCCGCTGTCTTTATCGTTAAACTCTATCTCACGAATATATTCATGACTGCCGGAAACAGCGGTATGTATTACTCATCTCTAACATCAGATAGGAAGTAAAGGCTTAAAGCTAATTAAGCATTTAAAATAAAAAACCGGAAGCCCTTTTAGAACTTCCGGTATTTGAAGAATTTAATTTTATTTTAGCAGCAATAGTTTCTTGGAAGCGGTTTTATTATTCGAGGTAAGTTTGTAAATGTAAATGCCGCTTGATAATGCTGATGCATCAAATTCAACTTCGTTCGTACCAGCCGGCAA
>JAENZU010000596.1 GCA_016841125.1 Melioribacter sp.
ATCGAAGCAATGCAGAGATGGCTCGGCACATCTGATTCAACTTCACCGCAGATAAGTATTACCGAAGAGATGATCGGAGATGAAACTTACTTCAATATTCAAACTGATGAAAATATTTTTCAGGATTACCCCTTTGTTGCGGCGAAGGATGTTTATGATAGATATGTAATTCTGCCGGCCCAACTGAGTTCAACAAATACATGGCGGACTGTCTTACCCGTCGATAAAAACATTACAGCGAAAATTGGTTTTGCCGCAACCGATGAAGCAGGAAATCTTTCAACAAAATTTATTAATTATTTGCCTGATGATAAATTCATCGATAATACCGATCCAGGGTATCAGGAAATTCGCGGCAATTGGACAACTTCATCAAATAGTGCCTGGTATGTTGATTCCAGAATCGCTGGTATTCAACCCAACGACAGTGCAATCGCCCGTTGGTCAATAGCGGTTGATCAATCAACAAATTACAGTTTATTTATTCAAGTCCCAGATGTTGAAAATCCCGCAAGCAAAATTAAAACAAAGTTAACGGATGGAAACAATTCAATTAACTTAAAAGAATTTAGTGTTCCTTTAATTCCAGGTGAATGGATTTACATCGGAACAGCTCCATTGATTGCAGGAAACAATTACACATTAAACATTACTGCGATCAACAACGGAGCGGCAATTGTAAATTTCGCATCAGATGTTTTAAATATTAGCGCACTCATCCGTGAGCGGGAATTAAAACCTTCCGATGAAATAATTGATTTCGGTCCGATCTCACAGCAGGATACCGCTTCATTTACTCTCACTATTGAAAATCATGGCATTAACGATCTAATTTTATCTGACATACAGTCATATGCGAATTATGTTTTTACAACTTCCGAGCTGCCTCTGACAATTTCCGGTATGAGCAGTACGGAAATAACTATTAAATTTTTTGAACAGGAATTAGGTCCCAAAGTTGACACATTATATCTGATAAGCAATGATCCATTGAATCCGGTTTATAATATTCCTTGTTTCGCAAATATCGAAACTCCCTTTTACATTGTTGATAACGAAGATACGTCAAATTACTCAGAATCGGGAACATGGAGCACAAGTGTAACACAGGCTTTCGGCAACAGCAGCAGATATAGTTACATCGGTCAAAATCCAAGAGCTTATGCAGAGTTTTCAATAAAGCTTCAACACAGCGGCAATTACAATATTCAAATGATAGTGCCGAAAACAGTTAACAGCACCGACCAAGCATGGTATATATTGAATATTGGCGGAGTTCCAACGGATTCAATAATGATCGATCAAAATTTGAACAGCAGTAATTGGATTGATCTTTTCACTCATTATCTTCCTTCTAATACTACCGTGTCTGTAAAAGTTTTGGATTCAGGTTCAAGTAATGCCGGACCGGTTCTACGAGCAGATGCTGTAAAATTTCAGATGCTTGATGGAATAAGTTCAATGGAAAATAATTTATCAGGTAACATTCCCAATGAATTTATACTGATGCAGAACTACCCAAATCCGTTCAACCCTGCCACAAAAATTAAGTTTTCAATACCAACCTCTTCCCAAACCCCTCTCCTTGGTAAGGAGAGGGGCAGGGGTGAGGTCGTAAAAATAATTATTTACGATATTCTCGGCAGAGAAATCACCACTCTTCTCAACAAACCGATGCCAGCCGGCATTTACGAAGTTGAGTTCAATGCTGCTAATTTACCAAGCGGAATTTATTTTTATAGATTGAATGCAGGAGATTTTTCCGAAACCAAAAAGATGATTTTACTGAGATGAGGGGCTGTTTGGTCTCCGCATCAACAGTCTTACCTTTTATATCCCCTTTTGGTGATGAACTCGAGTAAACTGTTCCGATCATCAAAATCAAAATTAAAACTATCTTTTTCATTTTTTTCCTCCCGATAATAAAAGTACACCGCCAAATTAATAGAGGATGATGCAGAAATCGTTTTTCTGCGTGGGAACGGACTTCTTCTGTTGGTTCGTTTAGATGGGGAAAGACTTAAAATTGATCAAAATCTAAATAATTAGAAATAACTCGTCTTTTGGGTTAGATATTTTAAAAAATTATTGTAGTTTTGCCAACTAAATGAAAAGCATACAAATTCATTAACATTTGATTGGATTAAAATGAGCGAATACAGAAAAATAATACTCGAAGAAAATGAGATACCCGAAAAGTGGTACAATATACAAGCCGATATGAAAAACAAACCTCTGCCGGCTCTTCATCCGGGAACAAAACAACCTATCGGTCCGGAAGATTTAGCTCCCTTATTTCCAATGGAATTAATAAAACAGGAAGTTTCGAAGGAAAGATGGATTGAAATACCGGAGGAAGTTCGGGATGTTTACAAAATGTGGCGACCCACTCCAATGTTCCGGGCAAGAAATCTGGAAAAGTTATTAGACACTCC
>JAENZU010000597.1 GCA_016841125.1 Melioribacter sp.
AGTATCACCGGAGTTATTTACAACTCTAATTTTTCCCGCGGCTTTTGCTTCACAAGTTTTATCGTGCGATCCGTACTCTTCCGCCTTTTTTGCCATTAGACCTACATTCGATACATTACCCATTGTTGCGGGATCAAACTGACCATTCCTTTTTGCGTCCTCAACAATTTCTTTGTACATCGTTGCGTAACACCTATCCGGTACCATTGCAATACAGTCCTGCAATTCGTCATTTTTATTCCACATTTTTCCGCCGTCGCGCACAACATTCGGCATCGAAGCGTCAACAATTATATCGTTGGGTCTGTGCAAATTTGTAATCCCTTTTCGGGAATCTACCATGGCGAGTGCAGGGCGAGTTTCATAAACTTTGTTAATATCAGCTTCAATTTCTGCTTTCTTAAAATCGGGAAGTTTATTCAATTTATCGAGCACATCCGCTAACCCATTATTTACGTTTGTGCCGATCAGCTTTACAGTATCAGCATGTTTATCCAATGCCTCCTTGAAGTAAACGGCAACCGCATGACCAAACATAATCGGATCGGATATTTTCATCATAGTAGCTTTTAAATGAAGCGATAGCAGAACGCCGTCTTTATTTGCTTCATCAATTTGCTCGGCGTAGAATTTTCTCAACGCGGCAACATTCATTACGGATGCATCTATTACCTCTCCTTCTAACAACGAGAGTTTTTCCTTTAAAATTTCTGATTTCCCGTCTTCACCTACAAATTCTATTTTTACATCACAAGGTTCGGATACAACCCTCGATTTCTCAGTCCCATAAAAATCTTTTTCGTTCATGTGTGCAACACGCGTTTTTGAACCGCTCTCAGGCCAGGGCTTCATCATTTTATGGGGATGTTTTTGGGCAAACTCTTTAACAGAGTCGGCTGGTCTGCGGTCTGCGTTTCCTTCGCGTAATACCGGATTTACTGCTGAACCAAGAACTTTTGCAAATCTTTTTTGAAGCGCTTTCTCTTCTTCGCTTTTTGGTTCTTCGGGATAATCGGGAATAGCATAGCCTTTACTCTGCAGTTCTTTTATTGCTGCCTGCAACTGAGGAATTGATGCGCTAATATTAGGTAGCTTAATAATATTAGCTTCCGGTGTATTAGCAATCTCACCGAGTTCATTTAAGTAATCGGGAATTTTTTGATCTTCTTTTAACTTGTCCGGAAAATTCGCAATAATTCTGCCGGCTAATGAGATGTCTTTTGTTTCGACATTAATATCGGTTCCTTTTGTGAACGCTTTAACAACCGGTAAAAAACAATACGTCGCAAGTGCAGGCGCCTCATCAATTTTAGTCCAAATAATTTTATAATCTGTCATTTCTAATTCCGCTATATTTGATAAAATTTAATTAGTTGCAAAGTGTAGGTAATTTATCTTCTGAGAAATTCTGAGGTGAAAAATAAGAATCTTTCCTGCTAATTAAAAGATTCAATAGCTCAATTAAAAAGAAAGAATATATGAATTAATAAGTCACTTTACGCATGTATCATGTACGTCCCGACGAGTCGGGACAATCTGGGTATCGATTCGAGAGATTCCCGCTTTAAACGTGCGGGAATGACAGGCTGTTTTCAAGATTTTGCGTAACGTGATTTAATAATTTGAGTGGTTTAATTGCTGTTCTCAAATGATTGTCTGAATTTTCAAAAAATGCGACCGCCAAATTACATATAAAATTTATTAACTATTTTTTTATGATCTGGAGTTAAGGAAATTCGGGTATGCTGCCACCCAATAAAATAAGGCGGAGCTTCACCTCCGCCCCAAAATGAAAAACGAAAATAATATTCTTTTTCTCTGTGATTATATAGATATTGAAACTCCGATTCTTGCCCATTGCGTCATATAATACCAGCCGTTGCCATCTGATGAATCATCCGAAATACTAAAATAAGTATCATCATTATAGTTGTAGCGATCATTATCAGTTTTTGTCCATCGTTTACCCCCAAGGAAAAAAGCTTCTGCAAAAAGTCCAATATTTTCTGTCAAGTAACTTTTAATTCCCACTACAACTGATAAACCTGCTCTAATTTCTCTCGAATTATACTTTGTGCCGCTGCTCTGACTAGTTTGGTTATTGCTGAAAGTCCCATTCGATTTTGAATCAATATTATAACTATACTCAGACCGTTCGTAAACCAAGCCTAATTCAGGACCTGCACCTATATAGGCTATTCCAATCTTTGAGCGGTAAACCGGCAAAATAATATGAGACGAAAGTGAGACTGAAAGATTTGATGATATACTTTTTGAATTTTGGAGATACACCGTTGTATCATTATTGCTTAGGCTATTTCTATTATTCTCAACATCATTATCAAAGTAGCGTGATGAAAAATCTACATTAGCTAGCAAACTGAAATCATCTGCCTGGTAATAAACGTACGATACTGCATAGCC
>JAENZU010000598.1 GCA_016841125.1 Melioribacter sp.
ATTGTTATGACAACTTCCGGCGGCGGCGTTAATTGGTACGAAGTTCCCGCTCCATATGGTGTAACTCCTAAAGCGCTGGATTATGCTGGTGATCTTGTTTTAGGTGTAGGCGGCGGCGGTTTGATAATTAGATCTACAGATTTTGGCGATTCCTGGGAGATGATTTCGAATCTTCCAAGTTCCACTCTTTACGCAATTCAAAAGGTAACCGATTCTTTTTATCAGACTGCCGGTTTTGACGGGGTTGTACTTTTATCTACAAACGCGGGAGAAAGCTGGAACGGTCTATTCGCGGATGTGAATAATATTTGTCCATCAATTCAAGAACTTCAATTTGTGAATGAAAATGTTGGCTATGCTGCGCGAAATTATGGAATGGTTTCAAAAACTACTGATGGGGGACATACTTGGATAGAAGCTAAGAAAGATACAACGGATTTGTTCCAGACAAATTACGGGCTCAACTTTGTTGACGAGGATTACGGATTTGTAGTTGGAAGAATTGCCAGCAGTACCGATGTATTGTATAAAACAACTGACGGCGGCACATCCTGGGATTCACAAACAAATCAATTTTTTGATGATCTCAGAGACGTTTACTTTACGGATAAAAATAACGGTGTTGTTGTAGGCGATAAACTGATACTTTCATACTCAACTGATGGCGGCACTACCTGGAATGATCCTGTAATTAATAACGTACCTTCGAACATGACAGATGCAGATATTAATCATGTAACATTTTACAATGCCAATTTCGGTTTAGCTACCGGCGAAATTATACTAAAGACTACAGACGGCGGACATACTTGGGACTATGTTGAAATTGCTGGAAATGATAAAGAGCTAAAATCTTCAACTATATATGATATGAATAATTGGTATTCAGTTGGAAGCGATAAAATTTATCAAACAACTGACGGCGGAGCCTCGTGGGCAGATATTGCAGATTTAAGTGTAATAACTTCATCCCAAATTTACGGCGTTTTAGCAGACGCACAGGGTTACGCCTGGGTTAGTGCATCAGAATCAAATGTTTATTCGAATTCACCTCTCGTCTCGGTCGAAGATAATGCCCCGGTATTAGTCGATTATGATTTGAGGCAAAATTATCCGAACCCGTTTAATCCAAATACTATTATAAGCTATTCACTCGGGAAAGATTCTTTTGTAAAGATTAAAGTCTACGACATTCTCGGAAATCAGGTTGAAGTATTCGAAGAAGGGAATAAGCCTGCAGGTACCTACATGATAAATTTTGACGGCAGCAATTTATGCAGTGGAGTTTATTTGTACATAATTAATATTGATGGAAAAACAATTTCTAAAAAAATGACTTTACTCAAATAGTAAACGGAAACAATGAATGCTCAATAGAATTAGCTCAATAGTAATTGCTGTAATATTTTTAAATGCTTTATATGCTCAGATTCCTTCCGGTTATGAAAAAGGTCTTGAGACACTTTCGGTAAATGAGCTTGAGGCTGATCTGCAATATTTGGCTTCAGATGAGATGGCAGGCAGACCTGCAGGATCAGACGAAAATTTATTAGCAGGTATTTACATTGCGAGGGCTTTTAAACAGGCAGGTCTAATACCTCTGATTGAAAATAAATATTCAAAACCTTTTAATAGGAATGATCTGCCTGATGTTAAACTTGAAAACGCAGCTGACTACCAATCCTATTTCCAGTATTTCAATATTCAAAAATCGAAGTTATCGGATAATAATAAACTAGCCCTGATAAGCGAAAACGGGCGATCAAACGTAACTAAAAATTATTTATTCAAAGGAGATTTTTACATCGATTACGACGGCTTGTGTGATCTTGAAATTCAATCGGATCTTGTATTTGCCGGATTCGGAATTGATAATGGATTGGATGGTTATGATGATTTTACTGATGGAGATGGTAATCCATTGGATTTAACGGGGAAGACAGCCGTGATCATTGATGGATTCCCGCGGGAAGAAGATCCCGAAAGTGAATATTCAAAACTTCGCAGTAATGAACACCGCATTATGAAGTATAAAGTCAGAAACGCGCAGGAGAGAGGAGCATTAGCTGTCATAATTATTCAGTCACCTCTAAAACAGAGGCAGCCGCTTGAGAGTGTTTACATTAATTTTTTAAGCGCTTACGATAAAGAAAGCACCAAACTGCATGCATCCAAAAGGGAGTATATACCGGTCGTATATGTATCACATAAAATTTCTGATGATATTTTTGATAGACAGTCTGATGTAAATATCAAAGAAACAATAAAAAATATGTCCGAATCAAATAGACCTGCGCCATTTGAAATTAAAGACGTAAGATTGAATTTGTCAGTAGATATAAATTATGAAGTACTGACAACCCAAAATGTAGTAGGATTCATTGAAGGTTCCGATCCGGAACTCCGGAATGGGGTTGTT
>JAENZU010000599.1 GCA_016841125.1 Melioribacter sp.
AGCAGTTATTGAATACTGCTCAGATTTTTTTAACTTTCCCCCGGGAATAAAATAGTGAGTGATTTATTGAGACTGCCAGCAAAATACATTTATAATTTTAATTTCAAAGCAGATTTTTTGTCTAAAGTTAGAGTCAATTATCAGCGTATTTCTGAGTGGTGAATAATATTAAATACTTAAATCAATTAACTGCAAAGTACACAAAGGTATTTTCAAAAAGAGCGCAAGGGAAAAGATGTGGGCTATGAGCAAAAAAGGATGAAAGGAAATATTGAATTTTGAATGGTGGAGATAAAGCAATTAGTTTCGAGCTGCGGGCGGTGGGTTATGGGCGGTGAGAAAAAAGATGAAGGATGAAAGGCAATGTTGGGTGTTAAATGTTTAATGGTAAATTTTTTAAGGATGAAACTAAAAATGCTGTGAATTATTCTTGGTGTACTTTGTGAAAAAACTTAGAGTCCTTTGTGGTTAGCAAATTGAGTAACAACATTTTCTTCGTTGTTTAATAATCAAAAAATCTAACCACAGAGAGCACAAAGAAAAAATTCACAAAGAGTTGAAAGGAAATGATAAGTAAGGCAGTGGGGGATGAGCTGTGAGCAAAAAAGAAGGAAAGAAATGTTGAATTTTGAATGTTCAATTTTCAATGAGGGAATGCGGGCATTAGCTGTGAGCGATGGCGGTGAGAGAAATGGTCATTGTTTAATTGTAATTTTAGAATGAGGTGCGATTTATTTAGGGCATGAAACATCTACGAAGTTTTTAACCTTCCTTTAATATTGTTTCTACAATAATGGAACTCCTAACGGAGTTCAAAAAAATCAATTTGCTTGAAAATATACTACACACGCAATCACACATTGAATGATTGAGATATTGTCTTTTCAATCCCGTAGGGATTACATTATTGTAGACATCGTTAACAGCAATGGGAAAAAGCTCCATCGGAGCTTCATGATTTTTTAATTCACAATTTAGGGCATGAAACATCTACGAAGTTTTTAACATTTCTTTAATATTGTTTCTACAATAATGGAGCTCCTAACGGTGTTTGAAAGGAGGGTTAGATGGAAAAATATTTAGGATTAATGAGGGATAAATTTTTACTCAAAAAAATAAGTTGTGTTTATCTGAATAGATTTTTAATTTTACTCAGGCTTAAAAGTAAACACGTTAATTATTGATGAAAGGGATAAATTAAAAATTAACCGGGGATAGATTGATCAGCGCAAGTGTGGCAAAACCAAAGTTATTAGATCAAGTAAAAAACAAGCTGCGTTTAAAACATTACAGCATCCGCACCGAAGAGGCATATCTAAATTGGATTAAGCGCTTCATATATTTCAATAATAAGAAACATCCGAATGAAATGGGTGAAACGGAAATCAATAAATTTCTTACCCACCTTGCCGTTGAAGGTAAAGTAGCTTCCTCAACTCAAAACCAAGCGTTATGCGCTTTAATATTTCTTTACAGGGAAGTTATAAAAAAGGAGATTGGATCTTTAGAAGAAACCGTTTGGGCGAAGAAATCAAAAAAGCTGCCGACCGTATTTACACGTACCGAAATTAAAGAAGTTCTTGAAAGTTTGAAAGGGGTAGAATGGATTGCCGGCAATTTACTTTACGGAGCGGGGTTAAGATTATTAGAGTGTTTAAGGTTACGCACCAAAGATATTAATTTTTCTTATAATCAATTGATTATCCGTGACGGAAAGGGCGAAAAGGACAGGGTTACAATGCTTCCTGTTGCAGTAAAACCGGCATTAAAGGCTCATCTAGAGGATGTAAAGAAACTTCATATCAATGATCTAAAAAGAGGTTACGGAAGCGTTTATTTACCGTATGCATTAGATAAGAAGTATCCAAATGCAAGCAGGGAGTGGGGATGGCAATATGTTTTCCCGTCTGCAGAAATTTCCGAAGACCCAAGAAGCGGATCATTACGGAGGCATCATCTTAGTGAAAGCAAAATTCAGAAGGCGGTTAAAGCGGCGATAAGAAAATCGGGAATTACTAAAATTGCAGGGTGCCATACTTTACGACATTCATTTGCAACGCATCTTTTGGAAGCCGGAACAGATATAAGAACAATACAGGATCTTCTGGGACACAGTTCGTTAAATACAACAATGATCTATACTCATGTTATAAATAAAGGAGCATTTGGTGTTAAAAGTCCGGTTGACACTTTATAATATTGATGAATAATAGAAAAATTACATATAGAAGGTTAAATGCTGGACAGCCGGGAACGAAAGGAATGGTTGAAAAGTACGGAGAAGATTTAGTTTGTGTTCGATATAGATATGATGCCGAAAAAAAAATTAAACTAAAAACCGTTGAGTTAATAGTTGATAGAGGATTTTGGGAAAAGAAAGCTGATAAAGAAGAGAAAAGAATAGAATTAAGAATT